>JBGQGO010000211.1:0-8839 GCA_041497455.1 Blastocatellia bacterium
AGTAGGCGAGGAGATGCCGCCCGAGCTGATCGTCGATCTGCTGATCGCCGCCGGCTACGTGCGCGAAGAACCCGTCGGCGCGGTCGGCGAGTTCAGCCTGCGCGGAGGGATACTCGATGTCTTTTCGCCTGCCCACGATACTCCTCATCGAATCGAGTTCTTCGGCGACGCGGTCGAATCGATTCGCGAGTTCGATCCCGACACGCAACGCTCGGTCGGCCGCGCTTCTGAATCGACCATAGTTCCGATGCGCGAGCTTTCGGTGCGCCGCGAAGAGTTCATGTCATGGGCTGAAGCAGCCGGGCGCTACTTTGAGGACGACCGATTCCGCCGCGACCTCAGAGCGCGGCTCGCCCACGCGGAACGCGGCGAGCCTTTTCCAGGATGGGAGTATCTAATCCCACTCACGCGGCCGCTCACGTCTTCGGCGTTCGACTATTTCAAAGACGCGGTCCTGGTTATCGACGAGCCGGTCGAGATCGAGAAGCGAGCGGCTGATCTCTATCGTTACCTCGCCGATCGGTTCTCGCTCGCTGATGACTCCGGCGAGTTGGCGCTGCCGCCGGAAAAACTGTTCTTGACCGCGGAGGAGCTTCGAGCGCGATTTGACGCCGCGACTCGCATCGAGCTTCGATTGCTCGGCCGCGACGCTGCCGCCACCGATGAGCAGTTCAGCATCGCAAGCGCCCCGCTTGCGAGTCCCGATAGTCCGCCGATTACTTCCTTCACCAGCCTCGCAAGCCAGCGGCAAGCGCCTCTCTTCCTCTTCCCGATCGTGTCTTCGACTCCTGACATCGCAGCCATCTCGCAATCGCCTCGGAGATATCACGGCCGCATTGCGGATATGGCTCACGACCTCGAATCGGAAACGCGCACAACGTTGTTCGTAATGCCCAGCCTCGGGTTGGCAGAACGCGTAACCGAAATGCTCGCGGAGTACGGGACGGCCGCTGAGCTGTTGCCCTCCATGAGTATGACAGCGAGTACGAAAGCGCGAGAGGCGTACGCCAGCAATCGAATCGTCACCGTCGGCAAGCTCGCAAATGGATTCGCGCTTCCTGCCGCTGAGCTGTCCGTGCTGACCGAGAGCGATGTCTTTGGCGACGTCGAACGCGCAGCCTCGCAACGCGTCGTCAAGAAGGCCCGCAAGAAGCGGTCCGCTGCCGCGTTTCTCTCCGATCTCGGGGACTTGAAGGTCGGCGATTACGTCGTCCACGTAGACCACGGCATCGGCCAGTTTCAGGGGCTCGATCAAATCGCGACCGCCGGCGGACCAACCGGCAACGTAGCCGCCGGGCTCGAGCGCGGCCGCGGCGACACCCGCGAGTTCATGCTGCTCACCTACGCCGAGGGCGCGCGCCTGTATGTTCCGGTCGAGCGTTTGGATCTTGTCCAGCGATACTCGGCGAGCGAAGGGCGTCACCCTCAGCTCGACAAGCTGGGCGGGCTCGGTTGGCAAAAGGCGAAAGCGCGCGCGCGCCGGGCGATGCGCGACATGGCCGAAGAGTTGTTGAAGCTCTACGCCGAGCGCAAGCTGGTTCAGGGTCACGCTTACGGCGCGGACACCCCCTGGCAGCACGAATTCGAAGACGCGTTCGAGTATCAGCTCACGCCCGACCAGGAAGCCGCAATCGAAGATGTGAAAGAAGGGATGCAAAGCGCCCAGCCGATGGACCGTCTGATCGTAGGCGATGTCGGCTACGGCAAGACAGAAGTGGCTATGAGAGCCGCTTTCAAGGCGGTGATGGAAGGCAAGCAGGTAGCGGTGCTCGCGCCGACGACGGTGCTGGTCCTTCAGCACTACAAGAGTTTTCAGCAGCGCTTCAGCCCGTTCCCCGTGCGCATCGACATGCTTTCGCGTTTTCGATCCGCCAAGGAACTAAAGGAATCCGTCAAGGCGATCGAAGCCGGAACGGTCGATGTCGTAATCGGAACACACAGGCTGTTGTCAAAAGACATTCGCTTCAAAGACCTGGGCTTGCTGGTCGTCGACGAAGAGCAACGATTCGGCGTCGCGCACAAAGAACGAATCAAACAGATGCGCAAGAAGGTGGACGTGATCGCGATGTCCGCCACTCCCATTCCGCGCACGCTGAACATGTCGCTTGCGGGGCTGCGCGATATGTCGGTGATCGAAACGCCTCCGCGCGACCGCCTGGCGATTCAAACTCACGTAGTTCAGTTTTCGGATTCGGTCGTTCGGTCGGCGATCGAGCTCGAGCTTCAACGCAGCGGCCAAGTGTTCTTCGTTCACAACCGCGTCGAGACTATCTACACGATCGCCGAGCTCATCGCGAGGCTCGTTCCTCAAGCGCGCATCGGGGTCGGCCACGGACAGATGCCGGAGAAGGAGCTTGAAGATGTCATCCTCAAATTCATCCGTTACGAGCTTGATGTACTGGTGTGCACGACGATCATCGAGAACGGCATCGACATTCCGCTTGCGAACACTATCATCATCAACCGCGCGGATAAGTACGGGCTGGCGCAGCTCTATCAACTGCGCGGGCGAGTCGGGCGCTCGAACCGGCGAGCTTACTCGTATCTGCTGATCCCGGCCGAAGACACTCTGACGGACATCGCGCGCCGGCGGCTCGCGGCAATTCGAGAGTTCTCGGATCTCGGCGCGGGCTTTCGCATCGCCGCGCTCGACCTCGAGCTTCGAGGCGCGGGCAATCTGTTAGGCGCGCAGCAATCGGGACAGATCGACGCGATCGGGTTTGACCTTTATACGCAGATGCTCGAACGCACGGTGAGGGAGCTCAAGGGCGAGCCGGTTGAAGACGAAGTATCGACTGCGATCAACCTGGGCGTGGACATTCGAATACCTGAAGACTACGTCTACGACATGAGCCAGCGGCTGCGAACCTACAAGCGAATCTCGTCGGCTGAGAGCGAAGAAGAACTGGCGGACGTACACGCGGAGATCGCGGACCGCTACGGCCCGATCCCCGAGACAGTCGAGAACCTATTTGAGTACTCGCGCCTGCGCCGCGAAGCTTCGAAGTTGGGAATCATCTCGATCGACCGCGAAGGCGACCGGCTCGCAGTGAAGTTCACCGAGCAGGCGAAGATCGATCCCGACAAGTTGATCGCGATGGTATCCGAGGGCTCGGCAAGCTTTGCCCCAAGTGGAGTGTTGAAGATCAGCTTGAACTCGCAGGACGACGCAGCCGTGTTCGCCGAGGTACGCGACCTGCTCTTAAGCCGATTGCGTTGACCACGACGACGCGGGCCATGCTCCTTCAGTTGTTGAACTCGTGATCCGCGAGCTTTATCAGTTCGTCTATCGAAGTATCCGTTCTGAAGAGCGTCTCGACCGGAAGCTGAAGTCTAATTTGGGTTCGTCATAACAAATCTCCTTTGCTTTTTTTTTGGCGGCTTTGCGAGTCTTTGCGATCTTTGCGCGAAACGCACCTTGAGGAGTCGTTTCGCGCAAAGACGCGAAGATCCGCAAAGAACGCCAAGCGGGCGGCGAGCCGCTACTTGTCGAAGCCGTGAATCTTCAACTCGATCAGTTGATCGATCGAGGCGTCGTTGAACCCGCGCGCCTTCATCTTCTGAATGAAGGCCGAACTCACCCCGTGAATTCGCATCGCCACAAGCTGATCAGTCGACACTCGATCGAAGCCCAGCGCTTTGATCTCTTTGACGAACTCGGTGCTCACCCCGTGTATTCGCATCGCCACCAGTTGATCGATCGAGATCCGCTCGTAGCCAAGCTCCCGGAGCTCCTTGATGAATTCGTTCTTTACGCCGTGAATCCGCATCGCTATAAGCTGATCGATCGGCGGCTGCCGGTAGCCTTGTTCCTGCAAGCCTCTCACGAACTCGGCGCCAACTCCGTGTATTCGCATCGCAACAAGCTGGTCGATCGGCGGGTGTTCGTAACCGAGCGATTTGAGTTCTGAGATGAACTCGGGCTTGACACCGTGAATGCGCATCGCCACCAGGTTATCAACGGGAATATGATCGTAGCCCTCGGCTTTCATCGCTCTTATGAACTCGGGACCGGCCCCGTGAATGCGCATCGCGAAGAGGTTATCGATCGTCAGATGATCGTAGCCGAGCGCGTTGAGCTCGCGTATGAACGTAAGGCTGATGTCGTGCACGGCCATCGAGAAGAGCTTCTCATCTGAGAGTTGTTCGTAGCCCAGACTTTTCATTTCAGCCGCAAACCTTTGATTGGGCACAAAGGTGAAACTCCCAGAGCCCTTTCCCTCTTTGAACCAACCTTCGCAGTTCAACGTGCCGGCTTCCCGCACGACTTGAAAGCTGACGGCTGAACCGCTGCCCGAAACTTGAGCGGCGCTCAGTCCTTTCAGACTGTCGGCTCGAATGTCGGAAGAGGACGAGTGCGTGCCCCCGTTATCACTTCGGCGATGAATCGAGAAATAGACGAAGTCCGTGCCGGGTTTCATCTCGAGTATCCATTCGCCGGTCATCGAACCTTGAGCAGAGATGCTCGAAACGGACGCGTAACAGAGCAGCGACGCGAGAACGGCTACCGCCGCTGTCAGCATGTATTTGGACAGACCAGTCCTGATGTTCATCGTGTCTCCTTTAGCGCACACCCGTCCGATTGCAGCGCGCAACCGCGGGCGTTGGGTTGATTAGAAACTTGTTTCCGCCTCGGTCAGTTCTTCTTCTCGGACGGCAGAATGTTCAGCCGCCGTAATTCCGCAAGCTGGTGCAGCGTCACATCGGTGAATCCGCGGCTCTTGACCAGTTGGATGAATTCCGCTGTGACTCCAAAGATTCTCAGTTCTGTAAGCTGGTCGACCGTTATGCGATCATAACCGGCCTCTTGAATCGATCTGATGAATGCCGGTGTTACTCCATGGATTCTGAGAGCCATCAACTGATCCGCCGTCAGGTTAGCAAAGCCAATGATCTCGAGTTCCTTGATCATCTCCGGACTGACGCCGTGAATCCTTAGGCCCAGCAGATCGTCAACCGTGAGCTTTCCGTGGATGAAAGACCTCATTGTCTGAACAAAGAGCGGGGTCACGCCGTGAATCCCGCATGCAGCCAACTGATCCGCGGACAAATTGGCGAAGCCGATGTCCTTCATCTGCTGGATAAGCGCCGGAGTAACGCCGTGGATTCTGAACGCCACCAACGAGTCCGGGGTCGCGTTGGGGTATCCGGCATTCTTGAGCTCATTGACGTACTGTGGGGTGACGCCGTGAATCCGGAAAGCGATGAGTTGATCGGCGCTCAGGCTCGCCAGTCCCTGAGCCTTGAGCTCCTCAGCGAACGCCGGCGTGACTCCGTGAATCCTCATCGCGACGATGCGATCGACGGTCATCCTGGTGGGCATTAAAGCCGACATCTCACGAACGAACTGCGCGGTTACGCCGTTAACCTTCAGCGCGACCAGTTGGTCCACCTTCAGATTTGTGAGTCCTGCCGCCGCCATCTCCGAAATGAAATCGTGTGAGTCGCCGGGCCTCTCATCTTGAGGAGCCGTGTCACTGGCGCGATTGCTCGGCTCTTGAACGCCGGCTCCTTCATCGATCGGTGACGCGTCGCTGGGCGGAGTTTCGACCCTGTCCGCCGTTCGGTGCTCAACATCACTGGCTGGAACCTTATCCGCAGTTTGATCGGCTGGGCGTGAATTCATATCAGACAGCGTCAGTACGTCAGCTGCCTTAACGGCCGCCGCTTTCGCGTTGCGCGAGAGGAGCGCGGTTTGGGCGCCCGCCAACAGGATGAACATAGTGGCGAGCGCGATGAGGCCGGCGAGCCCGCTCTCGAATCCGTAAAACGCAGGCGCGCGACCACGAAGCAGCCGTTGAATCCTAACTAGCAGCGAGCCGCCGTTGGCCGCGACCGCAAGCTGAGGCTCGTAGCCGCGAAGATGTTCAAGCGCGGTCAGCGCGCGAGCATAAGTCAACACGTCGCCACAAGCGGCTACCGCCAGGTCGTCGCAACAGTGCTCGCGCTCTTGCCGCACTTGCGCCGACACCCACCAAACCGCTGGGTGATAGAAGAACAACGTTTCAATGCTGGTCTGTAGAAGATTGCCCAGGTAATCGTATCGGCGGATGTGCGCAAGCTCATGAGCGAGGAGCGCTTCCAACTGCTCGGCGCTGAGCCCGGTGAGCGCGCTTGCCGGAAGGAGTATCACAGGTCGCAGCCAGCCTATCACGGTTGGCACTTCTACCAGCGCAGACTCGCACAATCGGACCGGGCGGGAGACCCGAAGGCGATGAGAGAGCGAAGCGAGTTTTTCCTGCCAGAGGTGAACGCTCGCGCTGGTTTCGGTTCGCTTCAGGCGTTGGACCGTCACCAATCCGCCCGCGAATCTCAGCGAGAGGAACAACACTCCTGCAAACCAAAGCGCCAACAGCCAGGGCATAGCTCGCGGAAGCCGGTCTTGCGCCCACCGTTTCATCGAGTTCGGTTGCGGCGCAATAGCAGCTTCGACTTCGGTGCGGGTTGCGGGCATCAAATGACCGGCTGGAGATTGCGCAACCGCTTCGATTGTTTGATCGCCCTGTGTTGTTTCTGCAGCGAGCGCGCCGGCCGGCGAACGGTCTGTAACGGAGCTCATCGACAACATCGTGGCTGCCGGCGCGATCAGCATCAGCAGCATAGCCCCACAGGCGGCCGCGTATCGGACGTTCGCCGTGAACCGCCGAAGCAGCACGCTTACGCTGGCGTAGAGAACGGCAATCAGCGCGCCTTGCCAGATGAAGTGAATCAAGGTCCAGCCGAGCGCCTGGAAAATGGGCTTGGCGAGCAGTGTCTCTATCGCGTTCATCGTCCACCTCGCTCAAACTCATCCAGGATATCGCGAATCTGCGAGAGTTCTTCGGCCGAGGTTCCCTTCTTGGTTGCTAGGGCGTGCATCAGCAGATTGGACGCCGAGCCGTCAAAGACCCGAGTGAGCAGATCGCCCACGATTTGCCGCTGGGTCTGATGCTGAGCGAACTGGGCTTCGTAGACATGAGCACGCTGTTGTTCATCTCTGCGAACCAACCCCTTTTCGGTCATGATCTGAAGCGTCTTCAGAACGGTCGTGTAGCCCGTTGGCCTGGCCTCGTTGAGCGACTCCTGAACTTCGCGAACGGTGCTCGGGCCGCGCTGCCATAGCACTCTCAGAATCCCGAGTTCGGCGTCGGTTGGCCGGGGCGGCCCCTTCTTTGGCATGGTCATCAATCCTCCTGACTCTTGTCAGGCCGCAATCCTACTACGAAGAACTTCGTAGTGTCAACGAAAATCTTCGTAGTTGTCTCGGGTGAGTGGCGAGTTTGACGAGATGGTTTCAAGTTTCTGTTGATTGGTAGTACTATGACAGCCAGTCGGGAGGTTATATGTCAAAACATGCGGAGCTAATGCCAGCGACAGAGTTAGCGGAAGATATGGAGGCGGTCCTTCATGGTCTGAAGACCTCTAATCAGCCTCTCTTTATCACCGAGGACGGTCGCCCTTCGGCTGTTATGCTCAGCGTCACAGCCTACGAGCGGGCTGAGCGTGAACGGCAGATCTTACTATTGCTGGCGCGCGGCGAGAGAGAAATCGCCCGATCACAGGGTCATGACCTCGACGACGTGCTCGCAGAGGCCGACGCCATTCTCGCAAATGCGCCATTGTGAAGATTCGGTTCACCAAGTCCGCCCGCGCTCAGTTCCTTGCCGCGCTCTCATACATCAGGCGGGACAACTCAGACGCCGCGTCCCGCGTTCGCCAGAGGGCTGAGACAGTGCTCCGAAGGCTTGAATCCTTTCCGGAATCCGGCCGGATTGTTCCTGAGTTTCCCGACCTTCCGTACAGGGAGGTGATCGTGCCGCCCTATCGGTTCTTCTATCGTGTCAGAAATCATACAGTCTGGGTCGTTGCGGTTTGGCATAGCGCCCAGTTGCCGGGCGAGCCTGAAGATTAGCCGGCCCGTGGCCCGAATCGGGACAGTCTCCTGAACATTGTTCCTCCCACGTTGGAAGACTAGCGGACGTTGGCGTTCGAGCTTTCCTTTGACTCTAGCGCTGCGGTTCGTGTAGGAATGATCCTCAACGGAAACTTCAAAGGACTTGAGATGAAAAATAGAATCGCCCTGTTCATTCCGCTCTGGCTGATCCTCGTTTTGGTTTTCCCTCGACCGCAAGCCGCGCAGTCAACCGCTGATCCTCAGCTTGCCGCCGAGATCGCAAAGATCAAAGCCATCGACAACCACGCGCATCCGTTGCGCTTCGTTGCTGAAGGGGACAAACCCGACGACGAGTACGACGCTCTGCCGCTGGAAGGGCTCGAGCCGTTTGCGTTGCCGCCTCGGCTCAATCCCGCCAACCCGGAATATATCGGAGCCTGGCGTGCGCTCTTCGGATACAAGCACGACGATATGAGCGAAGCCCACATCAAGGAATTGATAGCAGCCAAACAGCGCGTGATGCGCGAGCGCGGCGACGGCTATCCCGTATGGGTGCTTGATCAGCTTGGCATTGAGACGATGTTCGCCAACCGGGTGGCGATGGGTCGGGGCCTCACTGCGCCGCGTTATCGATGGGTTTCATTCGTTGACGCGTTGATGCTCCCGCTCAACAATGACGGCGCCGACCGTTCGAATCCGGACTATCGAGTCTTCTATGCGGGCGAAGACAAGTTGTTGAAGCGCTACCTGGCGGAATCAAAAGTAGCCGCGCTTCCAGCGACGCTCGATGAGTATTTGAAGAAAGTCGTCACCTCGACGCTCGAACGGCAGAAGCGCGACGCCGCGGTGGCGGTGAAGTTCGAAGCGGCATATCTGCGCCGGCTCGATTTTGATGACGCGCCGGAGAGCGAAGCTCGGCGCGTCTACGCGAAGTACGTCAGAGGGGGCGAGCCCCCGGCCGGTGAA
>JBGQGO010000212.1:0-8826 GCA_041497455.1 Blastocatellia bacterium
GCTACCGCCCCCCTCCCCAAAAAAACGGGGGTACACCCAACTGCGGGCCGCCGCAGTCCAAATAGGTGCCGCCCCCGCTTACATTCCCGCGCGACAGCATCATCGGCAGCCCAGATAGGCTGCCGCAGTCCAACTGCCTTGTTAGGATTCGGGAGAGAAAATGTCCAAACTCCAGTGCCCTCCGAGCGGAGGGCAGCTCAGCGGGCGGCACTCCGCTATAGATGTACTTTCATCGGACTAAGGACTGACCTGTCTGTTGTGTTGAGCGTGGCGCTGATCTGCGTGCTCACTTCCGTTTGTCGGCGTTTGGCGCCTGATAGCTGTTGCGGTTCGTGCGCACAATCGCGCCCGTCTTCCGAACCTCGACGCTTATCTGATGAACGCGCCCATCGCGGCGGTTCTTCTCTGGCGGGTAGTATGCGAGCGTGTAGCTGGATCTGATTTCTTCGGCAATGGCCTTGAACACCGGAGTGAAGTCTTTCGTGTCCGCCGAAAAGTCCGATCCCCCGGTCAATGGAATGATGCGTGAGACATCCAACAACGTCATGATCCTCTGGCTTCCCGGCCCGGGCATGTACGAAGGCAGCGTGATGGAATAGACCGTCACCTCGGCATCGTTTGCGCGCTGTATCAGCTCAGCTTGATCCGTCGGAGAGACGTTGTCGTAGCCGTCCGTCAACACTATTACGACCCGCCGAAGCCGGCGAGCGCCACGAAAACGAGGCGCCCGTTTGAGCATTGAGACTGCGCGGTCAATTGTGCCAAATATCCGCGACGAGCCTGTCACCTCGCCGATCTTCCGAAAGGCCTGGCCGATCTTTTTCGGATCGCTGGTGAAGTCCTGAAGCACACGGGTTTCACTATTGAAAGCGATGACTGCAAACAGCGATTCAGGCCGGACCAGCTTCACAAAGCCCTCGGTTGCCTCCCTTTGTTTGTCAATTTCTTCGGGCTTGATGCTGCCTGACGTGTCGAGCGCAAAGACGACGGCAATCGAGCGGGTGAGCGCGGCCTCCTCGTTAGCTTCAAAGAAATCGAGCTTCTGGGGCTGCCCGTCTTCAAAGACGACGAAGTCTTCCGCTTTGAGCTTGCGAATGAAGTTGCCGTCTTTGTCGGTGACGGTCGCGTCAATCGTGACCAGATCGGTTTCAAGTTTGATCACCTGATCGTTTTGATGTGCGAGGGCGGGCGCGATTAGCGCGATCGCCTCGACGATACAAAGCAAAGCTATCGCGCGGCTGGTTGTCACTACTTGGCTCCCTCAGGGTCGATCACGTGGTTGCAAGAAGAGGGTATCACGCGCGATGGGTTGTTTCAATTAACCCTATTGAGCCACGAGCCGCTGTAACGACTCCGAAAAGACCGGGCCTTCGTCCATCGAGAGCTTCAGCTTCTTCAACTCGTATTCGATCAGCCGCCGGTTGTCACTAACCAACGAATCAGACACTCCCAGCAGCTTGGCGATCTCCAATTGAGAAGGCCCCTCCGGATTGTAGTAGCAGTGCCAGAGAGTCGACAGTAGCCGCGTATAGCGGCGCTCGTTGTTGTTTACCGCGCGGCGCAGCGACGTCAAAAACTCATCGGCCATCAGCGCCACTCGGTCGTCTTGCTCTCCGCGCAGCAGAGCGTCCTCGGGAGTATCCCTTGTGTCGCGAGCTTCCCTGCGCATCGTGGCGCCGCCCGTTCCCGAGCTCAGCTCTTCATCTAACGAAGCGACGTTGTAGTCCTGCAGCGGGATCTTCGATAGCACCAGTTGGCGAAGCGTGCGCACGTCGGCAGGCGAGTCGATAACCGTGAGCACTTCGACGATCAGATTTTCAAGGTCGGGATTCGACAGTATCAATTGTGACGTACCCGACCTCCCGACCAGTCGCGTGTCGCGCCTCCTCATCGGAACCGCTTTGATCAGCTCGGTGAAGTGACCGGAATCGCTGAGTGGCTTCGAGCGAGGCCATTCACAGAGCCCGAAGACTTGATTCACCATTCGCCGCCGGCGAGGCTCGGTTCCATTGCCATTTTTCTTTGCGCCAGAGTGTTCGTCTCCCGATGAATCCTCGACCGCCTCGATATCGTCATCTTCCTCCAGAAGGGCCACCTGCCGCGCGACCTCTTCAGCCGATGGACTCGCTTTTTTCGGAGGTCGTCCGCGACGTGCCGTCTTCTTCTCGGATACCGAACCCGCGTCTGATTCGCCGGCGGCTTCGGCGCCAAAGCGTCGAAAGCGCGTGCTCGTCTTGAGCAAGGAACTGACTCTGCGGGCCAATCGGAATGATTCGGGATAACGTTTCCGCAAACGCGCGCCGACCAGATTGGGCACTTCTATGCGCGCGAGCTCGTTCTCGATATCGACGCTTCTGTAGCGGTTCTTCGCGTAGTAATCGAAGCGTTGCTTTTGAAAGAGCTCGAGGAACAACTCCTGAGCGAGGTCGGCGTTGATCTCCGTCTGCGACGACACCGCGGCGCCGTCGGTGGCGAAGTGAAGCGGCCGCACCGCCGGGTGGCGCGAAACCAACTGGAACAGTCCGTTCCACAGGCCTTCCACGTCTTCTTCGGCGAGGAGTCCAGCCCAGTCAATCTCCGTCATGAATAGTTCTCCCACTAACCCGCGCGAGCTACGCGAACTCACGCTTATTCATCAAGAAGAGGCGCGCTCTTTGGTGGCGCCTTCTTTCTTCTGAGTCGGCACGACTATCGTCCCGTGATTCCCTCTTGACTGCCGCGTTGAACCATCGGGGCAACCCGTTGAACCAATTCGCAAGCACAGTTATGGAGGCAGGAAGCTAACCGAGGAGCGTCGTGCGCCAACAGGCGCCTCTCACGCCGGGTAGAAGACGGTTGCGAACGCTGTCGAGCATCTTAAAAGCGGGGCGCGCTCCAACCTGCCGTCAAACGATCCGCGCGCGACCGGGTCGTCCCGCAGCTTTATACCATCACCCAAGGCTGGAAGGGAATACTAATTGACCATTTCAACGACATGAGGGAGCACGCCTGAATCGGGCGAGCAGAGGTTGAGAATGATCGAGTCGCTTTTCTGGATCTGTGTTGCGGCAATCCTCTACACATACGTCTGGTATCCGATCGCTGTATGGCTGCTGGGCCGCTACCGAAACATCGAAATACGAAAGGCTGACGTCACGCCGCGCGTATCAGTGGTGATCGCCTGCCATAACGAGCAGAGTAACATCGCAGCTCGAATCAAGAACCTGTCCGATTGCGACTACCCGCGTAACCTGGTGGAGATAGTTATCGTCTCTGACGGCTCAACTGACCGCACTGCAGAGATAGCGCGAGGACAGGCGTCAAGTCGCGACCGCGTGTTGGCTTACGATGAGCAGAAAGGCAAGGCGATCGCTTTGAACGCTGGGGTTGGGATCGCTACGGGCGAGGTCATTGTTTTCGCAGATGCCCGCCAGTCGTTTGAGCCCGGCGCGATCAAGGAGCTGGTTGCGAACTTCGCGGACCCGCGCGTGGGAGCAGTGTCGGGCGAGTTGCTGCTTGACGGCGGCGGTAGCTCCTCTGTAGGCGAAGGCGTCGGCCTCTACTGGAAATATGAGAAATGGATTCGCAAGAGCGAGAGCCGCGCGGGCTCTACGATCGGAGCGACCGGTGCGATCTATGCGATACGGCGGGAGCTGTGGCGTCCGCTCCCAGAGAGCACGATACTCGACGACGTGTATACCCCGATGCGAATAGCCCTCGGCGGGCGCCGGGTGGTCTTTGAAGAGAAAGCTCGCGCGCGCGACAAGGCTGTCGAGTCGCCGGGCCGCGAGTTCGCTCGCAAGGTGCGGACGCTCACGGGTAATTATCAACTTTGCCAGTTGATGCCGCGCCTGCTCGTTCCAACCAGCGCGCTGGTGTTCCAGTTCTATTCGCATAAGCTGATGAGGCTCGCGGCGCCGATCTTCTTCCTCCTCCTTCTGGCGGCTAATGTGATACTCGCTGCTAACCCCCCGGGCAGCGGCGGGCTCGTTTATCAAGCGGCGCTCGCAGCTCAGTCCCTCTTCTATGGTGGCGTGCTGGCTGGCGCCTGCCTGCTCAAACGCAATCGGAGAGTGCGGCTGTTGAACTTCGCCTATGTGTTTTCGCTTATGAACGCCGCTGCGCTTGTGGGGTTATTCTACTTCGTGGTGGGCAAACGAAACGTGTGGGCGCGAGGAGAGTGAGGATGACTCTTATCTCGCTCGGCCGTAGCGCAACCGCAGGCGCAATTCGCCAAATGAGCCGTTGACTTGTATCACGTCCTCGCGTAGACTCCCGTTCTGTTAAACAGAATACCTTCACGAGTTAAGACGTTTTCGTACTTCTTCTTGTCTAGAAATAAGAGCAAACCGGTGTTCGACCCGATGACCGGTCCAGTTTTGATCCTGGACCGCGAAGGGCGTTTACTGCGCGCGAATCCAGCCTTCTATCAAACGACTGGGCTCGACCCGCAATCGGCTGCCGGCCTCCCGCTGGCTGAAATCACGCACCCGGATGGAAAATCGGAGTCTTGCGAGGTTTGCACTGATTATCTCAAGCCCCCCTCGGTAACTCCAAACGAAGACGCGGCCAGTTCCGCGCGCGACCAGATTCAAATCTGGCTGCACGATATCTACACCGCTCAAGGCGAATGTCTCGGCACGATGCAGATGATACGCGATTTGACTGTGATAGGGCGGCCAGCCGAAGCAGAGATCGCGCTTTTGAGACACTGTGTCGATTCGGCTTACGACGCGGTGTATGCGGCCAGCTTAGGAGGAAAGCTCCTTTGGGCGAACAACCGCGCGACCGATCTCTTAGGGCTCGAGAGCGAGTCTCTTGAAGGCGAGTCCTATTTGAAGTCGATACACGCGGAGGATTCTGATCGCGTTCGCTCGGCGTTCGAGCTGGCGGCCGGCGGCGAAGCTCAAAGGTCCGAGGCTCGGTTTCTGATGAGGGACGGCGAAACGCGAAGGATTCTTGTGACCAATTCTCCGATCTACGCCGAGGGCATTGTCGCGGCCGTTCTCGGGATCATGCGAGACGTGACCGAAGAGCGCCAGGAAGCCGAGCAAGCGATGCGCAGCGACAAGCTGCGAGCACTGGGACAACTCGCGTCGGGAGTAGCGCACAATTTCAACAACTCGCTTACCGCGGTGCTCGGGTATACACAACTAGTGCTCAACAAGACCACCGATCCGGCGATTCATCGTAATCTGAAGACGGTTGAGAAAGCCGCGCTCGATGCCGCAAAGATGGTTCAGCGGATTCAGAACTTCGCGCGCCAGGGCAAGGACGACGCAGCCGCTCCGGCCGACCTGAATCAGATAATTCGCGATGCGCTTGACCTGACGCGCTCCAGGTGGCGCGACGAAGCTCGTGCCGCGGGCATCGCTTACGACGTGATCTTCCGGCCCGAGGAGGGCGTGATAGCGCTATGCGACCAATCGGCGATGCGCGAAGTTTTCGTTAGCATAATCATCAATGCGATCGAGGCGATGCCCGGCGGCGGACGTCTGACCATCACCACCACGGTCGAAGGCGATCACCTGCTCGCAAACTTCGTCGATACCGGCTTGGGGATGAGCGGGGAGACTCGCCACAGAATCTTTGAGCCCTTTTATACGACAAAGGGGGCCAAGGGGCAGGGCATGGGTTTGGCCGTGACCTACGGCATAGTCGAGCGTCACGGGGGCGAGATACACGTCACCAGCGAACCAGGCCACGGTTCGACGTTCACGATAAGACTCAAGCGTGCGCCCGAACCGGAGGCCGTGCTGGTGTATGCCGACGCGCATTCTGCAGTCCGGTCTTCGTCTGTTCTAGTCGTCGACGATGAAGCTCCGATTAGAGTGCTGCTGTCCGACCTTCTTCGAGCCCGAGGCCATAAAGTGATGACCGCCGAGGATGGGCTGGCGGGCTTGAGAGCGGTCGAGAATATGCGCTTCGATATGGTAATCACGGATCTCTCGATGCCGGGCGCCGACGGTTGGACTGTCATCGAGGAGACGCGGCGGCGCTGGCCGGATACGAAGCTTGTGATATTGACCGGCTACGGCGGTTTCGCCGAGCTAGCTGTGCCCAGCGGTGACACAAGCGTCGTCGACGCTCTGATCTCGAAGCCTTTCAACATCGCTGAAATCGATCTGACGCTAAACCGGCTGCTCGTCAAGGATGAATACCCGATCTGATAACTGAGTCATGCGCATTGCAAGGGTCTCGATCGGTCTTTTCCTGTGTGTTGCTGCGGTGTTTCCGTGTTTTCAATCCAAAGCCGCCTCGGCAGTCAAAGCGATCCGATTCGGCAAGCTCGCGGACGGCACCGGCAAGGTGCTGACCAACGCCATAGTGATCGTTGAAGGTGATCGCATCAAGAGCGTCAACATCGGCAGCTCCTCGATTCCACCGGGCGCTGAGGTCATCGACCTGAGCCGCTACACCGGAATCCCCGGGCTCATCGATGCGCATACTCATATGACTTACTACTGGGACCAGGCGCCGGGCACTCGGCCCTGGGCTCAGCTCGGTGCGAGGGTGCCTGCGATGACGATGTTCCTCGCGCAAGAGAACCTTCGCAGGACGCTCGAGGCAGGAGTGACTACCGTGCGCAACCTGCACGCTGCGGAATATGCCGACATCGCGATGCGGGATTTGATTAGCATGGGAAAAATGACAGGTCCGAGAATGTTTGTCTCGGGCTACGGACTGCACGTCGCTTCGCGGGTTGGTGCGCCGACACCGAGCAAAGGGCAAGCCAACGGCGTTGACGAAGTTGCGCGAGCGGCGCGCGAACAAATCGCCGCTGGAGCGGACTGGGTAAAGATGTTTGGCTCGACCGGCAGCGCGCAAGACGTCTCCGGAAATCAGACGTTCACCTTTGACGAGATGAAGGCGGCTGTTGATACGGCTCACAGTCTGGGCAAGCGGATCGCAGTTCATTCCTATGGTCCCGGTGGCGCGCGCGATGCCGTGCGAGCCGGAGCCGACTCCGTAGAGCACGCGACCGACATGGACGACGAGACGATTACCGAGATGGTCCGGCGCAAGATGTTCTACGTGCCGACGATCGATCACAATCGCTACTACGCCGAGTACAGAGATCAATTCGGATATGGCCCCGAGGTCGCCGAGCGATTGACAGCTTACGTCGAGCGCAACCTCGAAACCGCGCGGCGCGCGTTCAAAGCCGGAGTGCGTTTCGCGATGGGTTCCGACGCGGTGTTTACGATGTTCGGCCAGAACACTCGAGAGTTGGGTTGGTTCGTAAAAGCAGGAATGACGCCCTCACAGGCTCTGGCGGCTGCGACGACAAACGGCGCGGCGCTGCTTGGAATGGAGAAGAGTCTGGGCGCGGTCTTGCCGGGTTTCTACGCAGACATCGTGGCGGTTGAAGGAGACCCGCTTGCGGACATCAACGTCGTGATCAACAACGTTCGATGGGTGATGAAGGGCGGCGTGGTTGTGGTCGACAAAACAAAGCCGCGTAAGCCTGACTAATAAGCAACCGGAGCCGCTGGATTCTTGCGTGATGCGATTGAGGGGGAAGACTACGCTCAGGAACTCTATCAGGAAGCCCGCCGTCACTGGATTGTCCGCGAGGTGTAGAAAAAGAAAAACCCCCATGGTTAGGGGGAACAACCTATCGCTGATTGCTCAGCGAGACCCGCCATACGGTCGGTGTTCAGTTGCGGTTTTCAATGACAGAGTAAGCTCTCTCGATGAGCTTGTCAATATGCAACCGGTTTTGCGATTCTATCAACTACCAAGGAGAATTCCGATGAGGCACAAGACTTCCGTCTGCTGTTTGTTCATCGCGCTGGCGTTCCTCAGTACCACTGCGCGGGCTGATTCCGATCTCGAAAAGCGCGTCGAGCATGGTTACGCCGACTCGAACGGCGTGAAAATTCATTACGCGAGCCTGGGCAAAGGTCCGCTGATCGTCATGATCCACGGCTTTCCAGATTTCTGGTATACGTGGCGCGATCAAATGGAAGCGTTGTCGAAAGACTACCAGGTCGTGGCGATCGACCAGCGCGGCTACAACCTAAGTGATAAGCCCAAGGGTGTTGAGAACTACGATATCCGGTTGCTCGTCGGCGATGTGGCGGCGGTGGTCAAACATCTGAAGCGCGACAAAGCGATCATCGTCGGGCACGACTGGGGCGGCATCGTTGCGTGGACGTTCGCCATGATGCTCCCGGATATGACCGACAAGCTGATCATCCTCAATCTGCCTCATCCGCGCGGTCTCAATCGCGAGCTCGCAAACAATCCGCAGCAGCAGAAAAACAGCCAGTACGCGCGCAACTTCCAACTCCCCGACGCGCACACAAAGCTGACCGCTGAGCAACTGTGCTTCTGGGTGAAAGATCCGGAGGCGAGGAAGAAATACGTCGAGGCGTTCAAGCGGTCGGACATCGAGGCGATGCTCAACTACTACAAGCGCAACTATCCGCGCGAGCCGTACACCGAAGACACCTCGCCGGTAATCAAGGTCAAGATGCCGGTGCTTATGATTCACGGATTGAACGATCCGGCGCTGTTGGCTGGCGCGCTCAACAACACGTGGGATTGGCTCGAGAAAGATCTGACGCTGGTGACGATTCCGGGGGCCGGGCACTTCGTTCAGCAGGACGCTTCGGATCTGGTGACGCGCTCGATCAAGATGTGGCTCGCAAGGTAAGACCCGGGAGCGCAGGCGTTCTTGCCTCTCATTTGGACTGCGGCGGCAAGGTTCTCCGCGACGCCGCTTTTGGGTTCGATTGTATTGGCCTATAAACGGGGCGTCGGGGGTGTACCTTGCCGCCGCACTGCAAATGCAAGCAGGGAAACCTTACACGGAGCCAAATGCGCCGTGCTAGCGCGGCC
>JBGQGO010000213.1:0-8811 GCA_041497455.1 Blastocatellia bacterium
AAATCAATGAGCAGTCAGCCGCCGTATGGTTATCCGGGTGGTCAACAGGGTTATCAAGGAGGAGGTTCGCCGCCACCAGGTTCCCCTCCAGGAAAGACGAAGGTGCTTAACCTCGACTACAACGTAGCCGGTTTGCTTTGTTACTTGATCCCGTGCTTCTGTTTCGCTGACCTGATCTTCTGCATTCTGTGGCTGGCAACGGAGCCGAAGGAGAGTCGCTTTGTGCGCTTTCACGCACTGCAGGGCTTGTTGCTTTTTGGTGTTGGTTTCGTTATCGGGATAGTCCTTCGGATTCTGGGGGTTGGTATGGCGGTCGGTTCCGGAGGGTTGGTGCAAGCGGGTGGTTTCGGACTCTTGTTTCTTGTTCAGATGTGCGTCGGGGTGGTGTTCCTGGTGCTGTACATCATCGCGATGATAAAGGCGTATCAGGGCCAGATGTGGAAGCTCCCGATCATCGGCGACATAGCCGAGAAGAACGCCTAAGAACAACTGATTGACGTTCCGTCGTTCTCAAGGCCCCGCGCGGCTACATCCAGCCGGCGCGTGGGCCTTGAGTTCTCCTCATCGCGGCTTGTATCTCACTCTTGCTCGGAACCGCGCAGATCGGGTCCGGGCTCCAACGGTTCTTGTCTCTCCGGAGTGACGCTCACGAAAACCGGTTCGCGTTTGCCATGCTTGATAGCGATCAGCATTTCTTCCGAAGCAGTAAACAGCCCGCTTTTCCAAATCGCCAGGGTGGAGAGGATCAACGCTACAGTTGCTGCCACGCCGGCCTCGGGTCCGTAGCTGCCGCCTGATATCCACATCGGTTCCCCTATTCTGCCTTTGAGCCACGCCAGTTCGCCAAGCGTAGTCAAGCCGCTGACCGGCAGACCAAAGATGAACACCATCGCGAAATTCCACGACCAATGAAGCGCCGTCGCCAGCCAGAGACTGCGCGTCATCAGGTAGGCTAGTCCGAGCCATATCCCCGCGAGGATCGTGTTGATGGTTGAGAAGACCGATGCGTTTGGATTCGAGACGTGAGCTAGCCCAAAGATCAGCGACGTGATGGCGACCGCTCTTGCTCCCCCCAGGTTGTGAACGAGAGCCTGAAACGGGAAGCCCCGGAAGATCAATTCTTCGGTTGCACCGGCAATGACAAAGAACAGAGACGCGATCATGAACCCGCCCACCAAAGGCGCCCACTCTCTAGTCTGCACATCGAAAGTGAGCGCGCCGACGCTCGCGGCGATTCCCACAGCGATTGCCAGGGACGCGGCTCCCATCAGCGAACCTAACGCGAAGTCCCGCGGCGAGCCTCGATGCAGCCTGAAGCCCACGGACCCGAGTCGCCGACGCTCAAGGGTTCGCGCGCAGACTGCCGAGGCGATCACGGCGGTTGCGAGATCCCTCACGTTACTGACGCCAAGGTAAATCAACTCATGGCGGCTCAGGTATTCGAGTGATGGAAACAATGTAGCGAAGACTTTGGTCAAGCCGGCAAGGAGCAACTCGACGATGATAAAGCAGATAACGAAAGCGAGCACGCGCCAACCCGAGCGCAACTCGTTTTCGTCGTTGATGAAAATGTATCGGGCGACATCATGCGGGTCGCTCATAGCGAGCGACTCTATCGGCGGGTCAGGGGAGTGTCAACCTGTGCGGGCGGTCCTCTGTGGCCGCCCCGTCTTGCGGGTTAGCGCCTCCGTCAATGAAGAGGGGCGGCCACAGAAGGACCGCCCATACAGGTTGATGATCTGCATGCGGGAACCAAATGTCATTTCACGCGAGGTCTTTCATCCTTTTGCCCAGCGTCTTTTGCTGCGACGTAGCCGCGCTTCGTCTTGACCACAAGCCTGTCCTCGCTCTTTGCGGGCGGGCGTGCGAGCCCGACCTTTAGCTTGCGGAAGCTCCCGTCGCGTTTCTTGTTCGTGGACACAAAGCCAAGTGTGTACCTCGTGCGAAGGTGGTCGATCAGATCGTTGAAGGTGTGGTCCAGGTTTTCCGGCTTATCGGTGAGGACTTCGCCGCCAGTCTCCTCGGTGATCTGCTTGAGGCTGGAGGACTTCGCCTTGAACAAACCTCCGATGCCGGCCGCTGCTATCATTACTCCGTTCTCAATTCGTTGGCCTGCGGTCTTCGGTATGATTCCGCACACGACACTGCCCGACTCGAGAATTGCCATCCGAGCTTCTTCTGGTGAGGTTCCTGCGCAGTCGAAGAAAGTCGTGACGGCGCTGATCACTATGATCACCCGCCTGCCGTCTGGATTTCCTGCCCGGCGCATATAGTCCGCCGCTTCATAGAGAGCGCGGTTGAAACAGTGTTCGGCGTTCTCGTCATGAGGAGGCAGGTGATCCAGACCTGCGAGTATCCGATCGTTGCCGCGGCCGAAACCTTCGATTAGCTCAGTGGTGTCGGCAAAAGACATCAGAGCTACTTCGTCCTGCGGCCTAAGCCGCTGAAGCGCTTCGAGCGTAGCGTGCCGGACCTTTTCGCTGAATGGATCGAGACACCCGCCCCGGTCGATGAGCAGAATCACCGAAAGCGGAAGCGTGTCCTGGCTGAAGTGAGTTATCTGCTGTCTGACTCCGTCCTCTGCAATCAGAAAGTCTTCCTTCTTAAGATTGCCGGCAACGCGACCGGTTTTCTGCTGGATAACCTGTGCGTCGAGCACGACGAGGTCAACAGCCAGCCGGATATTCTCGTTATTCGGGGACTGCGCGGCCGTTGTTAGCCAGGCTGGCAAAGTGAGGATGAGGGAGAGTGAGAGCACGACTATTCTGTGAGGGTTCATAGGCGCCTCCTTCCAAAGCTTGATGATTGAATAACGAGTAAGCAGCCGGCATCAGGTGCAAGAAGAACTGCGGGTCAGGGCTGCTAGTTTTTGTCTGGTGGCGCCGACCAGGCGGAGGAAGGCGAAGGAGGATGAAGCAGATGGGGTGTCTTTTACTGAGTTTCGCTTTTCATCCGCCCAGTCCGCGCCACCAAACTAGAGTGATGCGTGACCCGTATCGCGAGAACTTGTCACGCATCACGCATCACTCGTCACGTTCTTCAAGGCTTCTTGCGTTGCTCCTGTTGCTGCTGGCGTTCCTGGCGCTGTTCCTTTTCTTGATGCCGTTCTGGTCGCGCCTGGTTCTCAGATTGAGGTCGCTCCTGCTTCGGTTCTACTCGCGGGGCAGGCGCGCCACGATCGTGAGACCTGGCCGGTTCCTCGGCCCTCCGTTGTTGCGCATCTTCACGCGGCTTAGGATCAGTAGCCGGAGGTCTTCTCTCGCGCGAACGAGCATCGCTATCGCGTTGCTGATCTGCCGGCGGATTGCTTTCTCTCGGCTTAGGAGCCTGCGACTGTTCTTGTCGAGTCCGCCGCCGCTCTTCTTTAGCCGCGTTGGTGCCTCCTTCAGGTCTCGAAGCTGGGGTTTCTGCAACAGAGTTTCCTTCACGGGCGCGCCGTCGCTCGCGTGCTGAAGCGTCGCCGTCAACCTTCTCCGCCGGAGCTGGAAGGGCTACCCGGATCTTCGGCGACTGGCGGTCGCCAGCGGAATCGGCGCCCGCTTGCGACTCTGTCGCAGATGGCGCCGGCGGTTTTGGTCTTCGATCAAAGCCGCGTTCTGAGCCCCGCTCTCTCAGTGCCGGTCCTTGCGTGACGGCTGCAGGGTTACGCGGCGAGATCATGCGACGCTCGCGCGGCGCACCGAGTTGTGCAGACGCATCAGCCTTTGGATTGCGGGTGACGACCGGCCGTCTAATGATCTCGTTTACGGGCACCGCTATGCGACGCGATCTCCTTCGGTCGTTCTCGGCCAACTCGGGTGCGGCCGCTACAGGAGATGGCTTCATATCAGGTAGGCCGGAGCGCGCACCCTTGTTGATCCAGTCCGAAAGCTCCCGGCTCGGCGCCACCGGCCGCACGCCGGAGCGATTTCCCCTGGCGAATCCATCAGCCGGAAGAATTGTTACGCCGTGATGCAACTGTGGAGGTCGAATACCAGATCTGCCATCGTCCGGTCTTCGCCACCCGTCTCGCGGAGACGGGAGTCTCAAGTGCGCGTGGTCATCACCTCGCCGGTTATCGTGCCGGCGCCAGCGCTCTCCCGGCGCAAGCGGGTACCATCCAACATAGTTGCCGCGAGGAGTTGGACTATTGAAAAAGTAAACAAGCGCCGGACGCCAGTGGTAATCTCTATAGCCATACCCGCGATAAGCCGAGCCGAAGCCGGGTACCCACGCCCATCCGAGTCCCGACAGGTATGACCATCGCCCGTAGTGATAAGGGGCCCACCCCCACGGTTCGCTTGAAAGCCACGTCCAACCGGCGGCCGGTATCCAGAGCCATTGCCCTGATCGATAGGGCGCCCAATCCGAACCTACGCGCGGTATCCAGCATTGGCCGTAAGAAGAGTAGTTCGTCCATGTGCCGTAACTCGATAGATCGCTCACTCCATAAAAGTCGTTGTTGCCGGTCTCGTAGTTGGTGACGTAGTCAGGCGCGGCGTCGACACCTGTGCGAGCGATGGTCGTGTCTCGATCGTAGCTCCACTGATCCCAGTCATCTCTCGAGTTGTCGGCGGCGAGTTCGAGCCTGCCGGCAGTCGCGGTATCGACGAGCAGCTTGTGACCCTCGCGCACTTTGAAGCTTCCTTCTTCAGTCGATACGTCCGCTTCACCGCGGCGAACGATCAGCTCTGAGTTCTTTTCGCCACGGACCTCGACTCTGTAGAGTCCGTCTTGCTGAACCAAAACCGCACTGTTCGGTGTGTCCACCTCGAAGCGGCGGAAGACTGTAGCGAGACGTTCGATGCGAATGATTGCCGTGCCTTCGGTGATTTCAAACTGCGCCGCGGAGTCCGACAGATCAGTGATCGTCAACTCAGTGCTTTCCGAGAGCCTGATGTAGTTACCCCGAGCAAGTTGAACTTCCGCGCGCGCTCCCGGTCCGGTGTATATCTGATCGCCCGCGAGCAGCGGCAGGTTTTCAACTGCGGGCGCCCATTCGGTCACGCCGGCTCGAAGGAACGAAACGTCGCCGTCAACAAAACTCAATCGAGCTACTCGAGCGACGGGCGCGGTGTCATCTACATCTACATCGGCCGACTGTTCGTCCGGTGAGGTGTTTGTTTGGGCGAACGCGGCGCCAGAAATGAGTAGGATCGAAAGAAGCAGAGATAGCGTGAGGAGTATCGGGAGAGTGCGCTTCATGGTTGTTCCTCTCAAAGACTTACTTGAGTCCACTGACTCGGGCGTCGATTGTTCGGCAACCCTTGTGCCCAAACTGAGCTTTATGATGAGGCGGCGGGCAAGTTATTCAAGCCAAGGAGAGATTGGCTTTCTTACGGCGCGCGCGCTGGACCGGTTCGAGACGGATTATCGGCGTGTGTACACGAATTAGTGTAGGAGTGGTTTGATAACGGTCACAGAAGGGAAAGAGAATCGTCCATCAATGGGCTTGATCAGTGGCGCGGTAGCCCGGCCGCGCGCGTACCTCGACGCCTTTGCGGGCCAACTCGAGCTTGATCTTGTGATACTTGCCATCGAGCCTATTGCTCGTCGAGTAGTAGCCGATCAGATACTGGTTGCGCAGTTCTTCCGCAATGGCTGTGAAAGCCGCGCGCGTGTCCTCGAAGGTGTCCGCGAGATAGACTCTACCCCCGGTCCGCGTGGTGATCGTTTGCAGATAGGAATCAGCCTCGCCGTACAGCTTATCGAGGGTCGATGTTATCTGGTCGGGAGGTTCCGCGCTGGGTATCCGTTGGGTGCGCATGCCCGTTCCATCCGGGTCGTAGACCACCGGCGGCTTCGGCCGTTGACCGATCTCGATTCGAGGCGCGTTAGGCCTTGGAATACCAGTGGGAAGAGGATCGGGCCCGCCAAAGTCCGGCGGGAGCGGTATGCGTCCGTCGATGTCGAAAGGCGTCTTACTCTTTGGGTGCTCTTTTTCTTGCCGCCGTGCGTCAGCTTCGATCCACCACCGAGTGTCGAAGCGCACAACGTAAATCACAGCGCTGGCCTCTTCAGCCATCTTGGTAGTGCCTTCCGACGATGCTTCGATGCTGCGCATATCGACGCCGTCGCTGAATAGAACGACGGCTCGCCGGCCTTCGACATTTTTCAACTGTTCGAGCGCTCGCGCAACGGCTTCGTAGAGCAACTTCCCGAAACCAGATTCTGTACCTCTGATCGCATTCTCCAATTCCTGGCGATCCTGAGAGAAGTCGGTCAACAGCCGGACTTCGTTGTCAAAAGAGATAGCCATCATCCGGTCACCCGGCCTGAGCTGCTTCGTGAAATTCACTGCCGTGTTTTGAATCACCTTGAGTCTGTCCTGTGCGCTGTTTGATGTGTCTAACACGAGGACCGCGTTGAAGGGTTGCTTCACAGCGGCGAAGAAGGAAATTTCCTGTCGCTTACCGTCTTCTGAAACCGTGAAGTCATTTTGCGACAGGTCGGAAACGAACTTCCCGCTGCGGTCTGTGACTACGGCCGGAACTTGCACGAGAGAGGCACTGAGGCGCACCGGTTCTTCCGCGGTAGGCTTCTGCTGATCTTGCGAGGGCGCAATGAGAGCGCCCGCCGCGAACTCGTGGCTGGCAACGGCCATTATGAGAACCGACGCATAGACCATCGAGCAACGCTGAATCATACTTCGCATTCCTTCCACCAATACCTCGAAAGAACGTGTCTATATCTGCTCAACGCTCTCTTGGAAGATTATTGCAGCGTGAGGAATCAGAAATCTAGCTCGCGCAGGTTGGGTGTCCGCGCCGCTCACTTTTCGCCGATTGACTTTACAATAGACTGGACGAGCGCGGCAGCGTTGTACACCTCTGGCTGGATGACTCTCTTTAGACCGTGGCTCGCGGCGGTCTCGGCGGTAACGGGTCCGATGCACGCTACGAGCGTAGTCGCCAGGAGATCAGAGAGATCAGTCAATCCGGCGAGTTCAGCAAAGTTCGAGACTGTGGACGAGCTAGTAAAGGTGATTGCGTCAATCGAGTTTTCCTTGAAGAGGCGGGTGATAGCTTCCGGGTGGACGTCGGGCCTGACGGTTTGATACGTCTCGACTGCGTCCACGTGAGCACCCAGGCTGCGGAGGCCCGCAGGCAGAATCTCTCTTGCTACTCGCGCGCGCGGGATGAGAAATCTCAGTACTCTGACATTCTCCTCGCCGCCAACGTGATCGATGATTGCCGTCAGGGCGCCTTCCGCTTTTGAGTCAGAGGCGGTGACGTGCGCGACTGCTCCTGCGGCCTCAACCGCTCGCGCGGTGCCCGGTCCGATTGCACAGAGGACGTGTGCGGCTAGCACTTCGACACCTTCGCTTCGCGTTTCGCTTAGACGGCGAAAGAAGAAGTGTGCGCCATTTGCGCTCGTGAAAACGATCCAATCGTATTCTCGAATTCTCGCAATCGAAGCGTCGAGTGCCGCCCAACTGTTGGGAGGGACAACCTCGATAGTCGGGCAGTGGATTACGGCCGCCCCAAGCGCTTCAAGTTGCGCGGTGATCTCTTCCGACTGAGCACGAGGTCTTGTGACCAGGATGGTCTTCCCCAGCAACGGAGCGTACCCTGATCTCGGGTGATCGTGCCCCGCTGGATCAAATTTATTCATTTAGTTCACCGCCCCAAAGCGACTAGGGTCTTAATTCGGTTAAACGTGGCAAATTATATGTTTACCGCTTCGGAACTTGCAAGGAGGACACACCGGTGACACGCTAAGTGGAGAAATAGCGGAGTTTCTCCGCCCTTGCGCTGTTGTCAACGAGGATTCGGGCGTCGCAATGCCCTAAGTCTGTGCGTTTCGGCAGTTAAGCGCCTTAGCTGACACCTACCTTCAACGTGACCCATCTGTTTCGTTGATTCTGGCTCCGATTGACGCCGAGGTATTTTCTTGACTTGCCGATTAATTGTTGATATAAAACACCCATAAACTAGGGTATGCGCAGGATTTAAACGTGGAACTGGTTCATTCTCAACTCCGAGGAGACTGATGAGCAGCCTTATTACCAAAGCGACTAAGAGGGGCTTGTCCGCATCTCAAAAAATCCGCGCGACGAAGGGCAAGAAAGCAGCCTCCCGAAAGCCCAAACGACCCGGAAGAATCACTGCCGCTCCGAAGGCGAAGAAACCAGCAATCGGGAAGAAGCTTCCACAGGCCAAGAAGAGCAAGCAAGCAACCGCTGCCAAGAAACTGAGTAGCCGTACAATCAAGAAAGCTGTGCCGAAGAAGAAGAGCATAGCTGTTTCTTCGGTGAAGAGGAACAAGGTGGTGGTCGCAAAGAGGCCCTCGCGCCAGAAGGCAGCGGCGAAGTTGCTAGTCGCTAAAAAGCGACCTTCAACGCCGCAATCTCGGAAAGCGATGCTGGCAAGACGACGAGCGCTAGTTCCCAGGCCGCTCCCCGCACCGCCGAAAAAGCCTCCTTCCCCCAGTACTCTGGCAGCCGTTCGCGCTTTTGAGCAAGCACTCCGACTGTTCAACCGTCAGGAATTCGCTACAGCAAAGTCGGCGTTCTTAAGCCTGCTTGCCAAGTTCGCAGAGCAGGCCGAGATTGTCTCTCGAGTCCGCACGTATCTCGCGATCTGCGAACAACGTCTCGCCCGCGCTCCCTCGGCGCCGCGCAATCCGGACGCTCTCTACAACCAGGGAGTGTTCCAACTCAACAACGGCAAGACGGCCGAAGCGATTGAACTGTTCGAGAAGGCGCTGAAAGTCGAACCTCGCGCCGATCATGTCTACTATTCTCTCGCCGCTGCTTATGCCCGCCTCAACGATGCTCCCAAGGCTATGGAGGCGTTGCGTCGCGCGATAGGAATTCGTCCGGTTCATCGA
>JBGQGO010000214.1:0-8797 GCA_041497455.1 Blastocatellia bacterium
AGCGCGTACAGATTATCTAGTGGAAAATATCGCCAAGCCCCGTTGATTCCTGTCTTCCAACCCTCTTTGTCCCCCGCTTCGATCCAACGTATCATCCACCCCGTCAGGTTGAAGCAATAACCCAGTGCGACAGTGATCAAACCCAAGCGCGCCAGGACGTTTTCTTTGACAAAGATGTTGGTCACCAGCAGCACCGCGGCGCAGATGTAGCTGATCAGCGCGAGCATGACCAGCGCGTCGCTGTAGATAAAACCGATCGGCCGCCCGGCTTGGATGCGCACTATGATCAACAGTATTGTGCCCAAAATCGGAAGCACGATCGGTAAGAGGCCGATAGCCTTTTCTGGAACGGTCAGCGCCAGCTCAGGCACCATTGCTTCTTCGCGACTAATAGCTCTACTCATCTTTTGATCCTCCCGTAACAGACTGCACCAGCGAATTGAACCGGCCTTCGAAGGCAGGCCTGTTCCGGTTTGTGTTTCCGCCAAAGTGAATCTTTGAACCTTTGCCGTTCGGTTCAATAACCGCCCACACCCTCTGATGTGAGAAGAAGAATACTCCGCACAATGCCATAACCAACAGAGTGAAGCCAATGTAGACCGGCGTACGTCCTGGATCGTACTGGATGGTCAGGGTGTGAGTGAGAGATACCTTCTCAAAGTCTCTCAATATGATTTTGTTTCCATTGACCAGGAGCGGATTCTCACCGCCTTCTTTGCCGACTTTGTCGTTCGCCTTCGTCAGATACTGCTCGGAAAGCTGAGGGTTGAACGCAAAAGACATCGTTCGCTTGCCGTCGGGTGCGGTGATTTCGAGCTGTGCGGCCGGATTGTTGTAGTCTCGCGACACCGTCGTTGGTCCCGAATCATCAACATCGAAATCCGGATAGAAGTTCACGTATCTGACCGTACCGATCCCGGGGACCTCTGCTTCGGGACCGATCTCCGTGCCGTCTTTGTCGCGAACTACCGGCGATCCACTTCGCGCGATTCTCGCCTCCGTCGCTGGTCCGCCAGTAGTCGGCTCGAAGCTGATCTTGATGTACCGAGCATTGCCAACAGGCAGGAACGAATTCTGGAAGAACCGATAGCCGCGATAATCGCCGACGTTGTTCAAGTGCACCAACATGTCCTGGGTGACGTTGTGTCCCTTGTCGATGATCCTGATGTAGCTCAGCCAGTCGATCGTGTTCTGGTTGTCGAGCCCGCCTTCCTCCCTGATCAATTTCTGCTGCAGATCTGTACACTCGATTTGAAATGGAAGCACCTCTTGCGATTCCCGCGGGCCTTCAAGCGTGATCTCACTCCTCGCAAATTTGTCTGAGGTTCTGCCCGGCTTGATCTCCATTGAACCTCCTACACCATAACGGCTCGTGAGGAAGCCCCCGGTGAAGATCGTGAGGAGGGCAACGTGCACGACATAAGCGCCAAGCCGATTCCATTTGTTGCGCTGAGCGAAGACCGTCACCCGATTATTCTCTTCATTGATGCGAGCGCGAAATCCGTGCTTGCGCCAAGCTTTGCGTATGTTCTCGGCGACTCCCTTCTGATCACCGTGCTCTGTAGCCTCAGCGTTGAACATCTGCGCGGCGATAAACTTTGGAGAAGCGGTGAGCTTCGGCTTGCGTATGTATTGCCAAGCTGCCGGAAAACGATCAATCGAGGCGAGTATGATGTTCAGGCCCGTGATCGCCAGCAGAAGAGTGAAGTATCGCGAGCGATAGATGTCAAAGAAGCCGAGTGCGCCGTAGACCATCTTCTGCGCCGGCTTGAGATGCGAGTAGTACTTATCGAACCCGTCGACGGTCACTTGCATCACCAGCATCCCGATCATATTGCACAAAAGCAGCGTGCTCAGCATCACGAGGCCGAATTTCACGGAGCTAAGTAAGCGCAGCACCTTGTCGAGCACGGAATCGCTCTTCGTGGAGCTGATCTTGCCCGCCGGCGCGGCAGAAGGCGGAGCTTCCGTCGTCGAAGCTAGTTCTGTTTCAGTTGTGGCCATACTTGAGTCCCGGTATGAATTGCATTATCGCTGTAACAACCAGGGCGAATTCTAACAAGCGCTCTTTTCGCATGTCAACGCACGCCTTTTTCAATGCGCTGTTCCAGTCAAACCCCATCAGCAAGATACAACCCCAACCGCTTCATCTCCTATTTGCTACTTCTTCGGCTCGGACGGCCGGATCTCAACTTGACTTGGCAAGGCTCGCGGGTCCATCTCGAGTAGATTGATCACCACCGTTGCTACGTCTTCCGGTAACAGCTTCCACGTCTTTGAAGGGTCCTGGCCGCCGCTCCGTCCGAAGCTGGTATTGACTGATCCCGGCATCACAAGGCTGACGCGTATATGGTCATACCGAACCTCTTGCATCAGGGCTTCCGAGAAACCAACCAGGGCGAACTTGGACGCGCAGTAAGCCGCGGAGCCTGCAGATGCATGCTTTCCCGCGAGGCTGCCGATGTTGATGATGTAGCCGCCGCCATTGCCTTTCATCAAAGGCAACGCTTCGTGGCAGCAATGGAAGACTCCCGAAAGATTCGTCTCAATCGTGGCGTTCCATTCCTCGACAGGCATGTGCTCGACATAGCTGTGCGAGCCAATGCCGGCATTGTTGACCAGAATGTCGAGCGTTCCGAACGTCTGTCTTACGTCGCTGAACAGCGAGCGGACGTCTTCATAGCTCCTGACGTTGCACGCCGTGCCATGAACGCGATCTCCGTGCTCAGACCTGAGAGTAGCTACCGTCTGCTCCACATCTGCTCCGTCTCGGGCACAGATGAACACGCGCCCGCCGCGCTCCAGCAGGGCGCGCGCGATCGCGAGCCCGATTCCTCGCGTCGCTCCGGTTACAACGGCTGATTTGCCTTCGATGTTGCTCATGCGAATCCCCCTTTCCGAACAAGCCGTTCAAGCTAAGCCACGAACGAGTATCCGAGCCGGCGCGCCAGGCGATATATGAGAGGAATAGGCAGCCCAACAACGTTGTAATAATTGCCGGCGATCTCGTCGACGAACAGCCCGCCGAGTCCCTGAATCCCATACGCGCCGGCCTTATCCATCGGCTCGCCTGTGTTCACGTACCATTCTATCTCCCTGTCCGAGAGCTGAGCGAACTTGACCAGCGTCTTTTCATAGTCTGCGACTTCCTGGCGCGTCTCCGCATCATAGAGCGCGACGCCGGTCATAACAGCATGCCATCTTCCCGATAACTGCCTGAGCAACCTCTGAGCATCGGCTTCATCTTCAGGTTTTCCAATCATGCGGCCGTCCAAAACGACGACCGTATCCGCGCCGATGACAAGTCCAGCTTCGCGCTCGCGTGCAACGGCAATAACTTTAGCCCTCGCAATGCGTGTGATATAATCGGTCGGTGCCTCATCAGGATGAGGCCGCTCCTCGACCTGGCTGGGCGCAAGCTCGAACTCGACCCCGATTTGCTTGAGCAGCTCGGCGCGCCGGGGAGACGCGGAAGCTAGTATGATTTTGGGCTCTCTCGCCGGCATAGCAATCGGTTTGCAAACTGGTGGCGAAAGCTAACGCTTCCAAATCGGCTCGGCCGCTAGCCCCGCGAGATACTGATTAATCTGGAGGTTGCTTTGCGTCGAAAAATCTCTTTGCTGGTCATTGTTACTTTTATGGCCGCACTCGCAGTGATCAACAACGGCTGTTCTCGTTCCGGTGGTCCCGATTCCGGTGGTGCGGATGACAGCCTTAGTTTTGACCTGAACGACCCAAAAATAAAAGAGCGGCTAGGCGAAGACGACGGCTACGCGCTCGCAATCATGTACGGCGCTGATATTCACGGCAGCCTGGAAACCTGTGGCTGACCGAGCCACCCAATGGGTGGACTGGCACGGCGTGTCAGCTATATCAAGGCTTTCAAACAAAGATCGAACACCGAAGTCCCGACGCTCTCGGTTGATGCAGGCAACTTGTTTGCCGATGATCGCTTCAGCGCAGACCAACTACCCGCTGAGGTTATGACAAAAAACAAATGGGTAGTCAAGGGATACGGAGATTTTCATCACGACGCCGCTAACATCAGCTACGTCGACCTGCCTTACCTCGGCGAGTTGCTGAAGAAAGACGGCTTCGCCAAGCGGGTTGAAGAATACCCATTCATTGAACGGCTCGTGTCGGCCAACATTCATCCGATGGACGATCAGCATCGCGATCTCGTTCCTTACGTGATTCGCGAGATAACGCTCAAGCGCGGCGCTCCCGGCCAGAAGCTGAGAATCGGTATCGTAGGATTCTCCGAAGCGAAGCCTACAGGTCCCAATGCGAAGGAGACTGTCTATGCGGGCTTCCGCATAGACGATCCGTTTGAAGCCGCCAAGAAGGTCTTGCCCGAACTAAAACAGAAGACGGACTTCATCGTCGCACTAGCGTATATGGACATGGGCTCTGCTCAGCGGCTCGCCACCGAGAATTCTGAGATTGATACGATCATCGGTGCGCGGCAGACGAGCAGCATGGATGAACCTCAGCACTTCAATCGCGCGACGATAACCTACGCCTATAATCAGACCAAGTATCTGGGCGAGCTGCGGGTATACGTCAAAGGCGACGGAAGCGCCGAGAATCAAATCACTCGTTACATAGCGCTGGATTCCATCATACCTGACGACCCCTCAGCTTCAGAGGTCGTTACCGCCGCCCACACCGAATTCACCAACGAGCAGAACACGAGCGCGCAGACGACGGCTGCTCCGGCCAAGTCCAACCCCCTGCTAGGAGGAGGAGACTCGCCTTACGTCGGCGTCGAGACGTGCGCGGGTTGTCACGAGAAAGAACATCAGGTGTGGGTGAACAGCAGACACGGTCATGCGATGGCTACGCTCGAGAAGAAGAACCAGCAGTTCGACAACGAATGCGTCCGGTGCCATTCGGTTGGCTTTCAGAAGGGCGGCTTCCAGTCGCTATACACGACGCCACAGTTCGCGAACGTCCAGTGCGAGGAATGTCACGGTCCTGGCCGACAACACGCCAGCAACCCGGGCAAGGGCTACGGCTTCATGGCGACGCCGGTGGGCTGCATGCAGTGTCACAAGCAACCGAACGATCCCGACTTCGATTTTGCGGTTTACTGGCCTAAGATTAAGCACTGAATAGGAGCGTTGTGAAACAACTGCCGGAGGAGCACTACTACACTACCGAGGAGTACCTGGCACTCGAACGGAGCTCCGAGTTGAAGCACGAGTATGTTTCTGGCGAGATCGTTGCGATGGCTGGCGCGACGCGCGCGCATAACCTCATCACCGGGAATGTTGCTCAAAGACTCAGGAATCAACTCGAAGGCACGCCCTGTGAGACCTACTCAAACGATATGAGAGTCAGGACAACTCCGTCCGATTACACGTATCCTGACGTCGTGGTCGTATGCGGCGAACCGCAGTTTGAAGATGCAGGACTCGATACCCTCTTGAACCCCACGGCCGTCATTGAAGTGCTCTCAAAAACCTCTGAAGCCCGGGACCGGGGCGAGAAGTTTTCTGACTATCGAACGATTCAGAGCGTCAGAGAAATCGTCTTTGTCAGCCAACATAAACCACGAGTCGAGCATTACGTGAAACAGGCGAATGACGAATGGACCTTGCATGAAGTAACGGATCCTGCAGGAGCAATTAAGCTCAGTTCAATCGGATGCACATTAACCTTGGCCGAGATTTACGAGCGCGTAGAGTTTCCTCCGCCGAAACAGTTAAGAAGCGTGAAGAGAGACTCTCAAGCCGAAGTGGAGTAGGGGCGCTCTCACGGAGCAACGATCGCCGAGCTGCTATGTTGACCGATCTGTTGATGCTGGTTCCGCAGATGCTGCGCCACGCCGGGGATTCCGATGAGGTGCGCGAGCAGGCAGTGTTTGCCGCATGGCTGGTAGCCGTCGGCGGTCCTATTCGCAAAGTCACTGCGCCCGTTCGGCTCGAAAGAAAAACGTTGATCGTGGCTGTGCCCGATGCGACGTGGCGCACTCAACTGATGAGCATGCGCGGGCAGGCTCTGTTCAAGCTAAACTCTTTGCTTGGCGCCCCCCTGGTCACCACGATTGAGTACGTCGTGAACCCTGACCTGATCGTGCGCGAACCCGAGACCCCCCAAGAGGTGAAGTTCACCGCCCCGGAAAAACAGGCGCTGCCGTTGCGCGGGCAAGCTGACCGGATCGCTGATCCGGATATCCGCGCGACGTTCCTGCGCGCCGCAGGAAAATGTCTCGAAAGAAGAACCAAATGACTGCGACTCAGAAGAACAACTCAGAAGTAGTGATCGACATAATCGATCTCACCAAAGACTACGAAGTCGGCTTTCTCAAGAAGAAAAAAGTGCGGGCGCTCGATCAACTCAATCTCGAAGTGCGTCGCGGCGAGATATTTGGATTCCTCGGTCCTAATGGAGCCGGCAAGACCACGACGCTCAAGCTGCTGATGCGGCTGATCTATCCGACGCAGGGCAGCGCGCGAATACTTGGTCATCCAGTCGATGACGTGTCCACCCGTGCGCGAGTCGGCTACCTTCCAGAGAACCCGTACTTCTACGACTATCTATCCGGCCGCGAGTTGTTGGAGTACACCGCAGCGCTGTTCGGCGTTCCTGCGAAGCAGGCAAGGGTGAGAGGAAAAGAGTTGCTCGGGTTGGTGGGCCTCGATTCGGAGCGCGCCAATCGGCAGCTCAGAAAGTACTCCAAGGGCATGCTTCAACGTATCGGAATTGCGCAGGCTCTGGTCAATGATCCGGAGATAGTCTTTATGGATGAACCGATGTCCGGTCTGGACCCGATCGGAAGACGAGAAGTGCGAGACTTGCTGCTGTCTCTTCGAGCGCAGGGCAAGACTGTCTTCTTCTCATCGCACATCTTGTCGGACGTCGAAGCGTTGTGCGATCGCGCGGCGATCCTCAGCCGGGGAAAGCTCGTCCGCTGCGGCACTGTGCACGAGCTTACGGGCATCGAGGACTCGGCCGTGGAAGTTGTTGCTCTGGGGATTGATACATCTGCGCTGGCTAGATTCTCTCGGATCGTTTCCTCTGTGCAGTCGGCATCCACAACTCCCAACGGCGTACATCTGGTGCTCGGCGATGAGAGCGAGATCGACGATACGCTGGCACTGATCCGCGAGTGCGGAGGCAAGCTGGTTTCCGTGAATCCGCGGCGCGCGTCGCTTGAAGATATTTTTGCCGACACCGAACAGGTAACGTAGACTTTATAGTCTGCGTCTTTGCATTTATCCCAGGGCCGCTGGTTAAGACCCCTACACAGACTAAAGTCTATGCTACCTCGATCAACTGGCTGCCCAATTCCCTGCTCGCCTCCGGCCGTGCGTCTTGCATTCACGTCCCTTTTACTCGCGTCATTCGCCATCGCCGCTGTTCACGCCGGCTCGATTCCAGCGGCTCAGTCATCGGATCTAAATACACTGATCGATGGCCTCCAGCACAAGTACTCGCGCATGCAAGGGCTCGCGGCGGACTTCGTTCAGGTTTACTCCGGCGCCGACGGGCGCGTCATTCGCGAGGCGGGCCAACTCTTGTTGAAGCGTCCACGCAAGGCTCGGTGGGAATACGCGTCACCGGAACGCAAGCTGTTCGTCTCCGATGGCAAGAACGTATTCTTCTATGTCTACGGAGAAAAGAACGCGACGGCTTCATCGATCAAAGAAACCGCCGACCCTCAGATCCCTTTTCTCTTTCTGCTCGGCAGAGGAAACCTGCGGCGTGATTTCTCACGCATCGAGATCGCCACAGGCGAGCCGGCTATAGGCGCCGGCAATCAGGTACTCCGGCTGTTCCCGAAGCACGCTCCGGAAGAGTTCAAGCAACTGCTGGTGGAAGTCTCGACCGCTTCGTTCGAGGTGAGGCGAATGGTCATCTTTGAACGCAGCGGAGCGAGGATGGATTTTCTGCTATCGAACGTGCGTGAAAACTACATCGCGCCTGACAGCCAGTTCCAATTCGCAGCGCCGCCGGGCGTCACCGTGAAGCGCACAGAGTAGCGGCGTCACTTCACCTTCAGTCCACTGAGCTCGATCGTCATGTCCCTGATCTCCCACGGTTCGGGGACGCGCTCCAACGAGACGTCGATTTTCATAGTCTGGTTTGGGCCGAGCGTATCTCTATTGTTCGGTACGGGAGTGATGATCTTCTCCCTGATTAACTGGCCTCCAGTTCCGATCACTGTAGCCTTGAGTTGGAGCCCACTGAGGACCTTGTCGCCAGTGTTCTGCACGGTGCACCGAATTACCACGTATCTGCCGATGATTCTCTCGCCGGTCTTCTTATCGACATCGGTGATTAGTACATTCGTAGCATACGCATCGAACTCCGGCGAGCCGGCAAGCGCAAACTTGGTTTGCGGCGGCTTCCGGGCGAATGAGGTCACCATGATAATCAGTGCGATCACAGCCAGGATCGCCAGGCCACTCAGAATCATGATTGTCCGCGACCTGTCCTTCTCCGACTTTACTGCGGGTTGCTCAAACATACGTTCCTCGAAGCAGCATTGACTTCAGCCAGTTCCTCACGCTCCTATCGTCATCCTTCCTATCAACAGAGTCGGCGAAACGATGCTGCCTCTGAAATCAAGGTCGTTGCCGATCATCTCTATTGAATTGAGCATCTCCTTCAAGTTTCCGGCGATCGTCACGCCCTGGACCGGAAAGGTCAACTCGCCATTCTCGATCCAGATTCCCCCGGCGGACCTCGAGTAGTCGCCGGTGACGATGTTCACGCCAAATCCCAGGAGTTCCGTAATCAGAAGTCCCTTTTTGACTGACTTGATTATTTCATCCGGTGAGTACGGTCC
>JBGQGO010000215.1:0-8783 GCA_041497455.1 Blastocatellia bacterium
CGCGACGTTTTCAGTAGTGCTCCAGGTGTCTGGAAGGCTTGGGTCTTCAGCGACGCCAAGTGAGCCGGGTCCACGAAACTGCGCCCAGTTGTTCTGAGCCGTCGCCGTCGTAAGCAGCAGACAGACTAGAAAGACCGCCGTCATCGTTTTCTTGATCATCGAGATTTCTCCAAAGGATCGTGTCGTGGTTCAGAGTTCCGGGTTTCAGGTTTCAGGTTTCTGGTTTTTAGTTTCTGGTTTTACGACTGGCCCAATCGAAACGACAAGTAACCAGAGACCACAAACCAGAAACCAGAAACCCTGAACTAGCGCGATACGCGCTTACCGATACAGTAGAGATACTGTGCGGTTCGCATGAATATCTGCCCGTCCGAAATAGCCGGCGAGCTGAGCGTGTAATCGTTCAGGTTATTCTCGGCCAGCACCTCGAACTTCGGTCCGGCCTTCAGCACAGTGGTGAGCCCTTCTTCGTTAGTCACGTAGAGCTTGTCGTCGGCCAACACTGGAGATGAACTGTAGGTGGCCGGCTTGATGCGCTGCGGTCCCCAGATAGCCTGACCCGTCTTGGCGTCCAGGCACCACATGATGCCTCGGTCGTCGACTACGTAGAAGTACTTGCCGTCGGTCACCGGAGTCGGCACATCGGGACCGTGAGTAAACGCCCAAAGCTTATGTGACTCGGTCACGTCGCCGCGTCCGCCGGCTCGAATCGCGAGAAGCGGCTTTTCTCTCGTCGGCGCGTACACGACGTCCGCGAACACGACGGGAGAAGCAACGATTCGAAAGTTAGGATTGTTGTCCGGGTTGAGCCCGTTCGCTCGCCAAAGTTCCTTGCCGGTGGCGGGATCGTGGCCCGTCACACAATCGCCGCCGGTGATCACTATCTCGACGCTCTTGCCGTACTTCAGGAGCGCGGGAGTGGTGTAGGAGTCCGGTGACTCTCTGATCGCCTGAGTCGGACGTTCGACCTTCCAAAGAGTCTTGCCCGTCTTCTTATCGATGCGCATCACGTAAGACGGATCGTCGGTCCTCATACCGTGCAAGACCTGAACGAACAGCGCGTCTTCATACAGCAGCGGCGAAGACGCGTATCCCCAGTTCAAGCCGAAACGCCCGTAGTCTTTTTGCACGTCGCGCGCCCAAAGCTCGGCGCCGCTGAAATCGAACGCCTTGAGGATGCCGGTTCCGGTCATCACCCAGACGTTCTTGCCATCGGTGACCGGCGAAGGAGAGGACATGTTCTGCTTGCGCATCTTGGTGTTGCCGGCGCTGAGATGCTTCTTCCAGAGGAGCTCGCCCTTTGTTCTGTCAACACACCACAGAAACAGGTTGTCGCCCTCGGCGACGTTTAGAAAGATGCGTTCGCCCCAGATGATCGGAGTGGCGCCGGTCCAACTGGGCATCGCGAGCTTCCAGGTGACGTTCTCTTCGGCGCTCCATCGAGTAGGGAGATTCTTCTCGCTGCTTATGCCGTTTAGAAACGGCCCGCGCCATTGCGGCCAATTGTCGGCGAGCGCGGATCCGATGACCAGAAGCACGAGGACAAATGTTAGAAGGACACGTTTGCGCACCAGTTACCCTCCAGCGTGGAATGCCCAACATACTAGTTCATTCTGCGTGAAAGAAGAAGGCGGAGAAAGTAGAACTTCAAGCCCAAGATGCGCTCATTGGAAACCCAACAGCGCAAGACTTGAAGCGTCCTTGATCAAAATCCGATTCCTGACAATGACCGGGTGCGCCCACGTTGGACTGTCTGCCACCGAGTACTTCTTCAACACTTCGAACAGTATGGCATCGCTCCGGGCCACAATCAGCTCTGCCCCATCGGTCAGAAGAAACAAGAACTTTCCGGCGGCTAAGATCGCAGCGTTGTCGCCTTGACGGCCGTCGCTGGTCCAGAGAGTCTGACCGGTCCGCGCGTCAATGCAGAAGAACTGACCCTTTCGTTTATGCGAAAGCCCGAACAGATAATCGCCGTTCACGGCCGGCGAGTTCATGTACATCGATACTTCAGGGTTCTGCCAGACCTTTACGGTTTCCCACTTGCCTGCGCGTTTAATCACTCTGATTGCCATCGTTCCCTTGTCGAGGCCCGAGAGAATAAGCGTCTGCTTGTACACAACCGGCGTTACGATGTTCTGAACGTATTCGGTCTCAAACGGAATCCGCCAGAGCAGCTCAGCGCTTGCGGCGGAAAACCCGGCGATGGACTTCTGGGTTTGAGTGACGACCTGACTGGCGCCGCCGCTCTCGAACACTATCGGCGACGCGTAGCCCGGGCCGTCGCCGGTCCAACTCCATTTCACGTCTCCCGTTTCGGCATTGAAAGCCGTGAGCGCGCCCGCATCGTGGCCGCCGACATGCACGATCACGAGACCGTTATGCACGATCGGAGAAGTAGCCGCGCCGAAAAGGGGCGAGGTCGCTTTGAACTGTTTGGAAAACTCTTTCCGCCATTTGAGCTTTCCCATGGCCGCGTCGTAACAAGAAAGAATGCCGCTGATACCAAAGGTGTACAGCTTGTTGTTGTACACGACCGGCGTTGATTTCGGGCCCTTGCCGTGAGAAACCGCGGCCGGGTTCATCATATAAGGAGTTGGATAGCTGTCGCGCCACAACTGCCTCCCACTGTCGAGATCAAAACAAGACACGACTTCATTCTCTTCTTGCCGCGAGTGTAGGTAGACTCTCCGGCCGACGACTACCGGAGACGAGTGCCCGATGCCGACCGGCACTTTCCATATTGTCTTCAGTTTGTCGGGCCAAACTTTCGGAGCGGTGAACGAAGCGATCACTCCGTCACGACTAGGCCCTCGCCACTGCGGCCAGTCCTGGGCAAAACAAAACTGACTTGCGAGCGCGACGGCGATCAAGAGCCGGAAAATGCGCTTGGTCACCACGGCAGTAGTTATGCCGATGGCTTGGAGCCCTTGTCTAATTAGAGTTCTGTCAGCGTGGCTTTGATCGACGTTATTTTGATCGACGTTATTAGGACACATCTTGGTTTCCCTAGCCCAGGCGTTTACGCCTGGGACTTGTGGCGAATCGAGGAACTAGCAGCCGGCTTCAGCCGGCTTGCTGTCCGTGGCTTCAGCCAAAGAGCGAAGCCCCGTAAACGGGGCTGAAACATCTCACCGCCGCCCGACCCAGGCGTAAACGCCTGGGCTAGTGAAACAGAAAGCTGTCAATCCTAGATCCCCAATCTACTCCGCGCGCAGAGCCGGAAGCAACGGTGTGCGCAACGCCGCTACTGTTGCTGCCAGCGATGCAAACAACCCCGTCACAAACACGCTCAACAACAGCCACACCGAGAGAGCCGGAACGTGGCCGCCTCTTGAAACAAAAGCGGGTCCGATGGCGACCAGCGCGCATAGCGATCCAGTCACGAGACCGCAGCTAACAAGAAACGCATTCTCTGCGATCACCATCAGCGCGAAGTGTCCCGAGTTGTAGCCGATCGCCCTCAGCAGCGCCAACTCTCGCCTTCGCTCCAGAACGTTTCTTAGCAACACTGTCGCAAGCCCGAAACTGCCCAGCACCAGCCCGAGCCCGCCCAGCGTCTGGAAAGTCGACAGGTAGGTGTTCTCTACGCGATGAAAACTCGCCAGCCGCTCGGAAGTCGAAATGACATCAAAGCCAAAGTCCGCTAGCTGCTCTTCCAAAACAGCAGCAGCCACGGAAGTGGCTTCCGGAGCCGCTTCCAGCAGGAAGAAGCTGTAACCGCCCTGCTCCGGGAACAGACGCAGAAAGTTCTCGTCGCTCATCAGCAGCTCACTCTGGAAGATGCTGTCGGCCAGCGCGGCGACCAATCGCAGCCGCACCGATTCGCTGTTAGTCCGGCTCACGACTATCTCGTCGCCGAGCTGGCGATGAAGTACGTATGTCATCGAGTTTGCATCCGCGATCACCGGGATCGCGCCATCCGTAAGCTCGCGATCGAGCAGCACCCACGGATTCTCTTTCTCTTCGGTTGTCTGGGCCAACGACTCCTGAAACAAGAAGCGGCCGCTTTGAATGAAAGCGTTGCTGGCTCCGAGTATCCTCGGGTTGCGCGGCTGATAGAGGTTCAGGCAACTGGCATCATCGCCCGGCCGAACCCTGAAGCCTGTAAAGCTCACGCTCTCGGGGTCGATTCCTTTCTGAGCTACGAGGCTCAACGCCTCTTTGCCTTCGCTCGTGTTCGGGTCGTGATAGAGAGGCAGCAGCGCCTCGGCCAGCAGCGGAAACCCTCCGTTGCCGGACTTCTTTTCAAGCGTCGCATCGCTGTTGTCTCGCTTGAAGGCATCAACCGCAACGATGATGAAAGCCGCCGACGCGATCAGCGCGATGCATAGAATGCTGCGGCCCGGACGGTAGGTTGCGTTTCTGAGACCGAGTCTCGCAACAGGCCACCAGCCGCTGCCGCCTATCAAGCTCCTGGCTTTCCCTTTGAGCCAGCCGTACTCGAAACACAACAACGCTGCCAGTAGCATCGCTCCCGCGCCGAAGAACCCTGCGGTCTTTCCTATCCGATTCAGCGAAGCCGCAACGAGCAGCGTGGCGCCGGCTGAGGTAAAAACCACCGAGAGAAGCCGCGGCGACCAAACGCGCGGACGAGGCGAGTCGCTTTGCATCGCCGCATCCAAACTGCCAGTGAGCAGGCTTCGCGGCGATGAGCGCTTGAGCGTTCTGAGCGTCCAGATGACGCACAGCAAAGCAACGACGATTCCGCCCGCGCCGCCCAGCAGCAGCGACAAGGCAGACACGTGCAAGCTCAACGTCGTCGTCCCAACCGCGCCTACCCACCAGGTTCGCAATCCGTACATTATCAGCGCGCCGTACCCAATTGCGCCGATTACTCCGAGCACACTTCCAACCGTTGCGAGCGCCAGTCCCTCTCTCAGAAACAACGAACGCACTACCGAAGCAGAAAAGCCGACCGCTCGAAGAGTCCCGATCTCGCGCAGTCGCTGCTCGATGCCCAGCTTGAAGAACAGACTCGCAAGCAACAGCGCGCCCACGACTAGAAAGAAGCTAAAGTAAACGAAGTACTCTCCAAAGTCGGTCGCGCCTTGTGACGCCTCGAGGCCTTCGGTCCTCACCGAGCTGATGGAAACACCCATCTCAATCGGGTCCAACGCGGCTCGCAGACTTTGCTTGAAGGATCCCACGCGTGGCTGCGGATCGCCGCCGTCCAACGCCCGAACGCGGAGCGACGTGAACTTGCCGTGGCGTGATTGCCAGAGCTTGATTCCTGTATCAAGCTGGATGAAAGCCTTTGGGGTCGTTCGGTACTTGTGCCAGTAGTCTTCGTCTTTGGTACGCACCCGCTTGAGATCGACCGGAAACGGCGGGTCCCAATCGGCGATGTTCTCGGTTTCAGTCAGGCCCGGATAGTCAGGCACAAGGTCACGATCGACGCCTCGATCATTGAGCGGCACAATCGCATCGAGCATGAACCTGGCGCTCTCAGTTCTTAGCCGGCCCTCATCTTCCCAGAGGTAATACTCCAGCGTGATCAGATCGCCGCGTTTTGCGCCGAGATCGCTGGCGGCCCACTCGTTCAACACGATGCGCGGCAAGGCGGACACAGTCTGATCGCGTAGACCACCGCCGTAGCGCCGGCTCATGGCCTCGAACGCTTCGGCGTCGATGGCAGTGACTACGGAGTAGGGCACGTCACGCTCGCCCAGCCGGATGCCGTTGGCCAAATAACTCAAGATCGGAACGACGCTCAGGTTGGCTTTGGCGGCTGCGTCCACGGCGCCTGCGTTAAGCGCGTCGCTGATTATCGCGGTTTCGCTTTCGAGCGCGACGCCCCGCTCCCGGTCGAGCACGCGCAGCTTCACCCCGAGGTCTTCAAGCGAGAAAGTGTCTTTCAGAATTCCGGCTATGACTACCGGGCTGGTCGTCGTTCGATCACCGGGCGGTGTCTTGTCCGCAACCAGAATGGTGTTGGCCTTGCCGGCGAGTTCAAGGTCCTTTTGCAGCCTCGCCAACGACACGAAGATTGCTCGCACCGCGCCCTGGCTTGGCCGAAGCGAGAACTCGCCGAGATAAGACGCCGCCAGCGCTTCACGAAAAGTCAGGCGAATCGTTCGGCCCAGGTCGTCCTTCCTCCCGTGCAGCGATCCGGCAGGAATAGCCGACGGCTTCTCTATGCGAAGAAGAGTGGTCTGGCCGGCCTCGGTCCCTAACTCTCGCGCGAGATCAGGACTCAACAAGACTTCGCGTTCGGTTGGCGCCCTCACTACGCCTGCGAATCCGTGAAACTTCCAAAAGCGATCGTCAACACCGTAGACCTGAACGCTTGAAGCTCGCCGCCCGCTCTTCTCGTCAATCACGAGACCGTTGAGCACGATCAGCGGACACGCGCCGCTGAAAGCCTCGACGAATCGCGGATCAGCTTGAAGCTCATCTGCGAGCTTCTCTCGGAAGAAGCTTGTGGCAGCGATGACCTCGTCAGTCTTGCCTAGCCGTTGCACGAACAGATCGCGCAAGCTGCCGCGCACCGAATCACCGACCAGCAATGCTCCTGCAAGAACAGCCACCGCGGTCGCAACTCCAAGCACGACGGCGACGTTGCTGCGCCAGAAGTAAATGAGATTGCGAGAGAGAAGAGTGGAGAGTCGCATCACACTTGCCTGATACCCTGCTCGACCATTTCATAGCGGACGGGAAACCGCGCGGCGAGTTCGGCGCTGTGAGTGACCACGACCAGAATCGTCTTCTGCAGCGCGTGCAACTCCAGGAGCAGCGACGCTACAGTCTCGGCTGACTTACGATCGAGATTGCCGGTCGGCTCATCGCAAAGCAGCAGCACCGGATCGTTGATGAGCGCCCGCGCCAGCGCGACGCGTTGTTTCTCACCGCCTGATAATTCCGCCGGCCGGTGTTCGATTCGCTCGGTGAGCCCAACTTGATCGAGCAGCTTTCGCGCGCGTTCCGTGTGATGATTTGCCAACTGACTGACGAGAGTCGGAACCAGCACGTTCTCGAGAACCGAGCACTGCGGCAGCAGACAATGATCCTGAAACACAAAGCCAACCTTCTCGTTCCTGAAAGCCGCGAGCTCCTTCTCATCAAGCTCGAACGGATTGGCGCCGTCGAGAGTGACGCTGCCCGAACTGGGAGTATCGAGCGCGCCGAGTATGTGCAAGAGCGTGCTCTTTCCGCTGCCGGATGGCCCCGTGATGGCGACCGCATCACCGCGCGACAGACGGAGCGAGATCCCGGAGAGCACGGACAGTGCCCCGCGCGGCGTCGGATAGTCTTTAGCGAGGTTGATGGCTTCGAGCAAAACTCGACCTCGATTTAATCGCAGGCTTCAGGCTTGAAGTGATGCTCTTACGGTGTGATGTAGCTTAATACTCGCCACGTGCCATCCGTTTCACGGATCAGGCCGAAAAGCTCGACAATAGACTTTCTATTCTCGAAAGAGCTTTCATACCGCAGCACCGCGCCTTCCTGATCAGGGCGCGACGCCGACAGCGGCTTCATATGCTCTGCATCGAGTAGCTTTCTGGATCTCACTCTACCCAACGGCTTGCGGACCCCACTCCAGGTGATGAACCAGTGCCTCTCGGTGGTGCTCCTTCTCGCAAGCTCGGCCAACTCCTTGTAACTCTCTTCCCACTTGCCTGAATCCCAGAGCACCAACCAAGCCTCGAGAGCTTTCTGTGCGGCGATCTTCGGTGCGTCTTCCGCACGAACTACGCTCTCGTACTTCGGTTCAAAGTTGATAGATTTGACCAGCCGCTCAAATAACTCATGCTCCTTTGGCTTATAAAGAACTTTCGAGACGTGCAAGTCAACCCAAAACCCATCACGAACAAACTGCGCATACATATTCTGCTGCTGGACCGGCACGCCTTGGCGGGACGGCATGAAGAACTCGAAGAAGCTCACGTCTCCGATCTCAGACAAAACGACGTTTTGAGGATTCTCCCAAGATGGATTGCCGGCCTTCCACACCATATCCCGACACTCCTTGCTACTCTTACATTCGACCGCAGGCTCGATAAACATAGAGATCATCATTTTGTTCTTGCTGTCGCTCATCAAGAAGTAGCCGTTCCGGCCATCAGGTTTGACCTGCTGTCCTTCGATAGTGAGGTTGTCGCCGGGCAAAGTAAGACTCCAAGGGGCAGCCGGGACTGTAATACTGATTCGCTTGCTGTCCTCGGTTCTGCTCATCACCTGGGTCTGACACGGAACCAAAATGATCAAGTTGATGAGGAGTGTACGGATGAACATTGGGCGGTCCTTTCTGCTGAATGAAATGTTAAATGGCCTCCACCCAATAATGGCACGTTGCAAGAATAGTCAACAAGGCCCGCGTTCGTCAGCGCTTGCGCCAGTCAACAGCAACAATGTGGACACGAAGTCGTCTAAGTGCTCAGCCGGTAGAGATGCGTTCGGCTTCGAATGAAGATCGAGCCCCCCGACACAGCCATCGACGCCAGCGTTTCTCCGTTCAGCTCATTCCTCGCGAGCACCTTTAATTCCTTGCCGGGCACTATCACAACCGATTCCCCCTCTTCGCTGAGAAAGTAAATCCGTCCGTCGGCGTAGATCGGAGAAGCCGAGTGATTGCCGCCTACGCGCGCCTTCCAATACTCTTTCCCTGTGCTCGCATCCAGACAAGTCGCGATGCCGTTGTCAGTGATCACGTACAAGTCGTCGCCAACCAGAAGGGGTGAAGGCGTCAGCGGCGCTCCTCGCTTTAGCGTCCAGGCAATCTGCTTTTTCGTTACGTCGCCTCGGCCATCCACTCGAACCGCCAGCAGAGACGGTTCCTGAAA
>JBGQGO010000216.1:0-8752 GCA_041497455.1 Blastocatellia bacterium
CGGAGCCTGAGCGCATCGTGATCGATCTCCATGCCGCCGGGTCCATCGCTAAGACAACGGCTCGCGAGAGTTCACCCAGTTCAACCACTCGGCCCGAAGCGTCTGTGAGATCGGCCACCGCAAAGGCCGAGCCCCGCGACACACAACCGCGAACAAATCTGAGCGCTGCGGAACCGAATGCCTTGAAATCGCTTCCTGAGATCAGTGATCCGATTTTGCCGCTTGCTCAGGGGAGTACAGCCAACCCTGCGGCCGTCGTAGTCGACACGTTGGCCGCGAAGGTCGACGCTAAGGCGGCTCAATCTCCCATCAAACGCATAGTGATCGATCCCGGCCACGGCGGTCACGACACCGGCACGATAAGCGCGAACGGGATGCGCGAGAAAGACCTAGTGCTTGACGTGGGACGACGGCTGAGGGCCTATATCAAAAACACCTATCCTGACGTTGAAGTGATCATGACGCGGGACTCCGATCGCTTCGTTGCGCTTGAAGAGAGAACGGCGATTGCGAACTCGCGCCGCGCCGATCTGTTTATATCGGTCCACGCCAACGCGAGCCCATCGCGCGCGGCCTCAGGCGTCGAGACTTTCTTCCTTAGCCCGGATCGCGCTCCCGCTGAAGACTTGCAAGCCGCAGCGCGTGAGAACGCCCGCCTCGCCAGCAACAAGGTGGGAGAGAAACCGGAGCCCATGTTCGCAAGCGTGACGGTTGGCAATCGCGTAGCCGAGTCTCGCGAGCTTGCGCGCTACATTCAGGCGGGACTTGTGCGCGGTATCGGCGCGCAGTCACCGCGCACGGCAATGAATCGAGGAGTCAAGCACGCGCCATTCGTGGTGCTGCTTGGCGCGGCGATGCCGAGCGTGCTTGCTGAAGTGTCTTTTCTCTCAAACCCGAAAGACGAAGCGTTGCTGCAGACCGGTCAATTCCGCGAGCGAGTGGCGGCTTCGTTGTTTGCGGGGCTGAACGCTTATCTGAGGAAGAACCAACCTGCCGAAGTGAAAATCAAAGGGGCGCTGAACAGATAGCGGATCTTCATGAGGCTTTATCACCGACGATTTCATCCAGAAAGGCTTTAACTCCGGCGGCTTGATATTCAACGGATTCCAGTAAGTCGTCCAGTCCGCTTACCTCGGGGAAGGTCCATAGAGTCTTTCCTTTATCGTCCGTGATTTCTAGCATGATGTGCGATGCCCAATGAGGGTATTTCGTTCCTAGGATCTCATCGAACGCTCTCGTTGTGCTCCGTTCCAGCCAGCCAGGGTCGACGAGATAATTCTCTTCGTATAGGCGAAGGCTTCTCTTCTTATAAGCGGTTTCATACACGATATCAACTGAGGTATTCGCGTCCAGTGTCAGCGAAGCAGGCGGCTCCTTGGGGCTCCAGATGATTTTCCCTTCTTGGGTTTCCCTGATTAGTTTGACAATTGCGTCAATCACCTTTTCTGTCTCGGATGTCATGTTACTTCTCCCATTGTTTGTCTTTCTGCAGGTTTCTCAGTGTCTCACGGACCCTCGTTAGCTCTTTGAATATGTTCCAAACCACGTCTTTCGGCTGATCGGTCAAGTTCTTGTTGTCAGAGATCAATTGAACTAGCTTTGAAATTGATCTTCCTTCGTTCCTCCCGACCTTATTCAACAGAGACTCCAGAACGGCTGAGCATTGCGCCAGTTCCGCCTCCATTTGATTCCTCGACGTGTCGAACTCATCTAACAGTTTTCTTATCCTCGATGAATGGGGCTCCAAGTCTCTTGAGCAGCCGGCGCTCGTGCCGCAAAGATATAAGATCTTCGGATCTGACGAAGGTTGTAGATCACATAAATAGAAAGACCGATTCCGACTATGGATGCAACGCTGCCAATAATGCTCAGCCATTCCAGAAAGCTATGGGTCGTGTTCAATCAAGCGCCTCCCGCACCCAGGTTGCGCGCTTACAGTATACTATTTTGCGGCTTCGAGAACACATAAGAGTTCGAGCTAGCTGGCCCCGTCGGCGCGCACCCTAGTCACATCCCTCAAGCTCACGTAGCCCACAATGAATCCATTCGAATCCAACACAACCGCGCGGCCGAGACCATTGGCCGCCAGCATCGACTGCGCTTGAGGAATCGGAGTGTTCGCGTTGATGAACATCGAAGCGTCAACCGGGCGCATCACTTCGCGAGCTTCAAGATGGGACCACTCTTCGCGCGGCACCTGTTTCAACTCTTCCAGCAGCAGCAACCCGTGAAGCCTTCGCTCCAGCACGACCGGAAAGCTCGTGTGATGATTGTTATTAAGCACCTTGTTGATGAAGTCCGTGACTTTCATGTTCGGCGGAATCTGCACCACGTCGCGATTCATTACGTCCTCGACCGTACCGCGCTTGACTCGCCACACACCGCGGCTGCGGCCTTCAGTTGTGCCGAGCATCAACCCGATCATCAATCCGATGATCATCATCCACAATCCGGTTATGCCGTAGTCGGGAACCATAATGAACGAGTAGATGCCCGCTACGATCAGCGTTATGGCGATCATCAGGCCCGATCGGATCGCAATCTGCGTCGCCGCTCTAAAGTTCTTGTTGTAGCGCCAAAGCAGCGCTCTCAGCACGCGCCCTCCATCCAGCGGCAAGCCCGGCAGGATGTTGAAGCCTGCGAGGAACCAGTTCACCAGACCCAGATGCCGCAGCACCTGACCCATCGCTCGATGAGTTGTGCCTCGGAGAAACGCTTCGTCAGCCAGGAAGAAGATGGTGCCTATCACGAAGCTTGCAGCGGGTCCGACCACCGCGATCTTGAACTCGGAAGAAGGCTGCACCGGCTGCCCGTTCAGGGACGCGAGCCCGCCGAACATGTACAGCGTTATGTTGCCGGTGCCCAGCCCTTCGGCCCTCGCCATCGTTGCGTGAGCAAGCTCGTGCACAAGCACTGATGCGAACAACAGCATCGTCGTCAGCAACCCGAGCGCCCAATACTGAACCCCTGACAAGCCCGGCGCTTCGCGCGGCAGAAGGCCCGAAGCGATCGCCCACGCATAGAACGGAAACACCGGCAGCCAGCTATAGTGAGCGTAGATCGGTATGCCGAAGACGCGGCCCAGGTAAAAGGGTTTCGGGTTGAGTGTCATTAGCTCTGAGACTGATCTCTCTGATCGGCGCGCGAAAAAGTCTACCTTGCGCCAACCCGTCGAACAAGCAATCACCCGACAGTGGTCAGTAGTCCGTGGTCAGTAGTCCGTGGTCCGTGGCCGGTAGTCGGTAGTCGGCATCAGATCTTCGACTCTTAATCGATTGCACATTGGCTACGGACTACGGACCACCGACTACTGACCACCTGACCTTCATAGACCGAGCCGCAATCAATACCCTATAATCAAGCCTCGCCACGGATTGGAGTTCTTTATGGAACTTTTCGTCATACGGCGCGCGATCGCCGAACCGCTCGGCAAGGAAAATGATTTCTCGGACGACAAGCGCGCGCTAACCGCCGAAGGCCGCACTCGGATGCGCGAGGTTGTTAAGGGCCTCGTAAAACTCGGAGTCGAGTTTGATCTGATAATGACCAGTCCGCTCGCGCGCGCAGTCGAGACGGCGGAAATCGTCGCCACTGCTGTGGGCCTCAGCAAGAAAGAGATCAAACAGAGCGTAAACCTCGCGCCCGGCGCTTCTGCTGAACACTTGTTTGCTGAGATCAAGAGCCATGCCGGCGTCGAAGCTATCGCGTTGATAGGTCATCAGCCTGACCTTGGCGGCTTGATTTCGAGAATAATCCAAAGTGACGGCGTCGCGCTTTCGATTCAGTTGAAGAAGGGCGGTGTCTGTTGCCTCAACGTAAACGAAACTGTGCCGACGCTTCGCGGTGATATGGTGTGGCTGTTGACGCCAAGGCAACTGCGCCTGGTTGCTAAGGCATGACTGAATCTCGCATTCGGACAATCGTCGAGTGGCTGCTACTGACTGGAGTTTCATAAGTGTACGTCTTAGCTATCATCGCAGGACTGACCATCGGCATCACCGTGTGGTTCCTCGCATCCCATTGGATCGCGTCGTCGATTACCTGGATTGAGGATCGCCGTCCGGAGCTGGCCGGCTCGAAGCAGTTGCGGGTTGGTGAGGCGGTCGCTTGCGGCGCGCTGGTTCTGGCTACTTTCGCGCTCGCGTTCTGGATAATACGGCTGCTCTGGGTTCAGATCAGGTAGTGAAGCGAGCTACGCCGCAGCACACTGGGTTATAACTTACACCACGCCATTCTCGCGGAAGGAAGCAATAGCAGTCTCATCGTAGCCTAATTCGACCAGCACTTCCTGGGTGTGTTGACCCAGGGTCGGCGGGGCCAGGCGATAGTTGACCGGTGTGGCCGATAGATTCACGGGATTGCCCATTGATTTGACCGGCCCGATCAGAGGATGGTCCAACTCCACGATAAAGTGACGCGCCCGATGTTGCGGGTGAGCCAGCGTCTCCGCAATCGTATTGATCGGGCCGCTGGGAATGCCGGTATCTTTCAACTTCTCTAGCCAGTGGCCGGCGCACTCGGTCGAGAATAGTTCATCCAAAACGGGGACCAGCGCGCCTCGATTCTTATTTCGCTCGGCGTTCGTAGCGAAGCGCGGGTCTTCTTTCAGATGTGCGAAGCCCAACGCATCACAAAAGGCTTGCCACAATTTCTCGGTGCCAACCGCCAGGATGACGTATTTGTCCTTAGCCCTGAAAACTTGATAAGGCACAATATTGGGATGCGAGTTCCCCAATCGCTGCGGGTTCTCGCCTCCATTCAACAACGACGAGGCCAGCGTAGTTAACCAGGCGGACTGACTTTCCATCAGCGACATGTCCAGGAACTGCCCCAGGCCCGTCCTCTCGCGGGCCAGCAGCGCCGCCAGAATGCCGATGGTCGAGTACATGCCGGTGGTGATATCGGCGATGGGGATGGGATAGCGCATCGGTTCGTCGTCCGGCTCGCCGGTGACGCTCATCAGCCCCGCTTCTCCCTGGACAACCAGATCGTACCCTGGACGTTCGGCGTAGGGCCCGGTGTCGCCGTAGCCGCTGATCAGGCAGTAAATCAAACCGGGATTCAGCGCTTGCAAGGTCTCCAGATCCACCCCGGCCCGCCGGCGCGAAGACTCCTTGGGAATATTGCACACAAGGACGTCGGCAGTAGCGATGAGCTTGTGTAAGATCCGTTGTCCTTCGGCTGATGTTATGTCGAGGCTCAGGCTGCGCTTGTTGCGATTGATGCTCAGGAAATAGGTGCTTTCGCCTTCGACGAAGGGCGGTCCCCAGCCACGGCTCTGGTCTCCGGCGCCGGGCGTTTCGATTTTGATTACGTCGGCATTCATATCGCCCAGGAGCATAGTGCAATATGGTCCGGCCAGCGCCTGCGTCAGATCGACTACTCGAATGTTCTCTAAGACGCTTGTCATAGCTGCTCTCAAATCAAAGCCAAAGCATGATGATGCACGTGGCTGGGGTTGTCAAAAAAACCGAAGCGCGCTCTCGTTGCCTGAATTGACTTCGGCTCAAGCCGTCGCTAGATTTCTCGCCTGACCCCGCACCAGGTTTATGGAGGACAGATGTCGATCAAGTCGGACCGTTGGATCAAGCAGATGAGCCGCGCGCAGAATCTGATTAATCCGTTTGAAGAGAAGCTCATTCGAACGGTGGATGATCGCCGCATCATAAGCTGCGGCCTGTCTAGCTACGGTTATGACTGCCGTTTGGCGCGCGACGAGTTCAAAGTGTTCTCGCCGGTGACCGGGACTGAGATCGACCCAAAGAACTTCGATCCAAACAGCCTTCTAGATGTTCCAATCCGCCGAGCAGAAGACGGGTCTGACTACTGGCTGCTGCCGCCGCACTCATACGCGCTTGGAGTGACGATCGAACGATTCCAGATTCCGCGCAACGTGACGGCGCTGGCGATCGGCAAGAGCACTTACGCGCGCTGCGGGTTGATTGCTAACACGACTCCGCTTGAAGCGAACTGGTGCGGGCGGCTTGTGGTAGAGCTCTACAACGCCGCGAACTTGCCGGTGAGGCTCTATGCGGAAGAAGGCTTCATACAGATTCTGTTTTTCGAATCAGATGAGGAGTGCGAGACGAGCTACAGCGATCGGGGCGGGAAGTACCAGGATCAGAAAGGGCTGACGCTCGCGAAGCTGTGAGCATATGTCGTCGCCCAATTGGCCATCAGTAGCCGAGTCTGCTTGCCGGCGTATGGGCGTTCACCCAGTCAGGCCGTTCTGCGGCAGTCATATGCTTGACTGGCGGCTGATAGGCGCCGTCGTACTGCAACATCTTGAAAACGATCGAAGGAGAATATCGTGAAGGTGAAAGAAGATTCTCACAATGTCGTCGAGATCATGGCGTCCTTCTTCGGTGTCAAAGTAGCCGCGGTGCATTGCAAGGCCTCGGTAGTATGAAAGCACATCAGACCAGCTCCGATTGTCAGACCGGGGCTCTGTCTCATAGTGTGAGGCAACAATCTCACCATCGGGCAGCCCAAATTTCTCTAAGAGAGCGATGACAGCCTTGCCAAATCCCGTTTCAATGTTCTGTGCCCTTGGAAGCTGCCCAGCTATTTGGCGAAGCACTTTGGCTTCCGCCTCGTTCCCCTGATTCTCGGCGTGCTTCGACATCTCACTAAGACTTTTGGTAGCGTCCCTGAAAACCTTCCTTAAGGCAACCCTATGATGGTCTCCGAGAGTATCGTTGGGCTTGCGCGTCTTCTTTAACGCGTATTGCTCGCACAGGGCGTCTAACGCGCGAAACAGATGGTCGAGCTTGTCTTGGATTGTGTACCCATGGAGTCCGCCCCTTACGATATGTTGCAGCACTATGCGGAAGTGCGCCGTCCTGTAGTCAGGTGAGGATGGTGCGACGGTTAATAGGTCGCCGGTTCCGCTTCGTTCGCCCAGATGAATCTCCTCTCTGATAGCCTCGTGGCCTCTTGAGAATAATGACCGCCAAAACGTGGCGTGAATGCGTCTGACAAGCAGACCTTGATCATCTCGGAATTCAATCCACGGCGCTCCCACTTCGACTCCACTGGCCAGTCCAAGAAGGAGTAAAAAGTCTGATGGGAACCACTGCTCCAGTTCGGCAAAGTCGATAGAGCTGGTCCCCACCGCCCCGACCATAACCGCTGTGATCGTGTTTCGCTCCCGCCCTTCGAGCAGTCTGCCCTTGCGCTCATCATAGTCGGCCAGTGGCTCGATGAAGCCCAAACTTTTGTTGAACTGAAAAACGATCAGATTGCTCTGATTCGCAATATCCTCCGCGATCATTGCCTGACGCTCTGACAAACCACTAGGAATAATTGGTGTCGGACAGACGCGAAGCGGGTGACGTTCCAGGTATTGATGTTTCTGTTTGAACCCGGATAGAAAGTTACAAAGAGGAATGACCCAATACTTGGGTGCTCCTGCCTTTGCAGCATCAAACTGGGAACTTTGTAATTGAAAGCTCAGCCGACCCTGGGCCTTGCTTGAAATATCTGCGCTGAACCCATAGAAAATATTCTCCCCCGCAGAGAAAATGCCGTGCTCGGTAGTGACTGTTAACCTAAGTGCACGGATTGCCAAGTCCGCCGATGAAACCCATTGCGCTGCCACGCCTCATGCGGTTCAAGAATCCTATCAGGCCGAATCCGGGATGTAACTCATCGGTGTCGATGGCGTCCACTTGCATTTCAATACTGGCCTCTCCGAACTCATCGAATCGAATCTTAACCTGACCCTCGATGACGCCTTCGGGATCGCTGAACTCGGCACGACCGCGCCCCTCATATTCGATAACAGTTGTAAGCCAATCTCTCGGCGTTGGAACAATACTGATATCATTCGAATCCACGCCCATAGAAACTCGCTTTCTAGTCCATCTCTGCTGACAGAATGATTGACAAACGTTGAAGACGGACGCTAGTACTAGTTTTATCGTCAGAATTGCCACCTCGCTTTGGTAGCCCACACTAACGATGCTGTAAGCTTCACAATTCTAGTTGATCCAAGACCAGAACCTTGAGGTCGGTTACGCGCCGTAACACGGCATCGTCGTAATGAACGCCTCGCAGCTCACGCTCAGAGCTGCGGCGATCTGCAGTGCGTCCGGTGTGCGAATGTTGTACCGAGCGCGCAGGTCTGCAGCGAGCTCAGCAATTTCGATGCTGATTGGCAAAAGGGCGAAGTTTCGACTGTTGAGCAGCAAGGAACTGTACTCGGCTTCGATTGCGGCATTGCCAGATTGCTTTGGCTTCGTGAGTACCTCGGTGAGGGTAACGACCGAACTCCGGCCCTCAATTTCCCCAAGATCAACTCTGCGAATAACCTCGCGGACCAGATCCAGATACTTTGGGTTACGTTCAACAAAGTAGATTATGGGCGACGTGTCAAAGCCGAGCCTTGAAACACCCCCAAGAGCGTTGTCGAGCTTGATTACGGGCGGTGGTCCCATTCTTTTCTCAGTTCATTGACGTATTCTTGGGCGTCGACTCCTTCCCAGAGTTCGGCGCCGAGCCCTTCCAGTTCCAGGAGGCTGCGTTCGCCCTGATGAGTTGATCGCTCCATCGCGCGGGTGATCATCTCCGCCAATCGCTTGCGCTCCTCAGGCGGCAGCCGTTTCACGTGCAGCTCGTATACTTCCTTGGCGCTTAATGCTTCCATAGCCTGGTTACCTCGGCGTCATTCTACCAGACTCTCGGAAGTTGCCGACACAGTATCTGCCGTCTTCGCTCCAAGTCTGCGTTTAGCTGCCCTGACCAAAGTCTC
>JBGQGO010000217.1:0-8741 GCA_041497455.1 Blastocatellia bacterium
CTGGCGTTGCGGTTAGATTTCAAGCTTGCCAACAAGCACTCGATGTACTTTCGCTATTTCCGCGACCGAGGACTGAACAATCAGCCGGAAGGGGTTTCGGGGCGCAGGCTAAATTTCACCGCCGTGCCTCAAAACGGAGTTCTCGTCTTCCAGTCGATCTTGAGCCAATCGCTGCTTAACGAGTTCAAGATTGGCTACAACGGCGCCTACACGCGCACCAACGGAATCGCACGCTCGGTTCCGGGAGTTGATCTTTCAGCGGCCGCGATCAACATCTCAGGCAACACGGCGAACTTCTCCCTGCCAGGTCAAGGCACGGCGGCTGGAACTTCCAACCCGGGCGGGCTGATTCGCGCCAACAGCGCGGCAAACGGGCGCGGGCAGCCGTACACCGTCTACGCGCTCTCGTTGATCGACAACGTGGCTTGGACAAAGGCCTCGCACAGCTTGAAATTCGGCTTCGAGTTCCGCCCGAGTCACATTTACACCGACCGTCAGGGCGGCACGACGTACGTGTTTAACAGCTTGACGGAATTCCTGGCCAATCGCGCTTCGTCCATTCAATATCAGGGCGACCTCAGCGACCCGAGCCCATTCAACAACGGACTGACAGGCAATCGGCTGGGGCGCAGCGAGTACTACTTTGGCTTTGCACAGGACGAGTGGCGCATACGGCCGAACATCACGTTGAATCTGGGCCTGCGCTACGAGTACTACACGCCCCTGTACGAAGACCGTGATGGGCAGGTCTTCTTCGACACTGTCAACGGCGTCATCAAACCGTCAACGAGGGAAGATAATCCTTTGAAGGGCAACAACGCTTTCGGCCCGCGTCTCGCGATCACATGGTCGCCAAAGCCGAACGGTCAAGGACTCTTCGGCGGAGCCAAGACTGTGTTTCGTGGCGGCTACGGAATCTACTACGGCATCGGGCAGGTCGAGGATGAGATTCAGCCGATCGAAAGCGACCGCATTAACTCGACCGTCACTAACAGCGCTTTCGACCCGAACATCGCCGGCTTCGTGCAGGCCACACGGACCAACTTCATAAACAATCCCAACAACAGGGTCTATCAACCTCGCGCGTACGCGCCGGAATACCGAATCCCTGAGAAGGTGCACAGCTACACGTTTTCAATGCAGCAAGAGCTGCCATATAAGCTCGTGGCTACCGTCGCTTACGTAGGCAGCCAGGGACGCAATCTGTTTCTGCGAGGCCTGAGCAACACGCTGCGGCCCGGCCAGACGACGATTCTTGACGGCAGCGCTTTGCCGGATGGCGCCGGAGTGATCAATCGCACGGATGCGAACGGCCGCGTGATCGGAGTAACCTCGGTTCGCGTCTTCGACATACTCAACAACCGCGCAGCCTGTGGCTTGGCCGGCACAGCTCTGCCAATCTGCCGTCCGTTCGCCGAGATTGACACGAAGACCAGCGGCGGCACGGACAGCTACAACGCCTTGCAAGCGACGCTGGCTCGGCGCTTCAGTTCGGGACTGACGCTGAATTCTCAGTACACCTTCTCGCGCAGTTTCGGAAACACGTCGGGTTCGAACGAGGCTCGCACCGCCGCGCAGCCCTTTGAAGGCAGCAACGGGAGCAGCAAAGACGTGAACAACTACGCGGCCGACGAAGGCTACAATAACTTCGATGTGCGCCACACGTTCAACGTCAGCGCCATCTACTCGCTGCCAATCGGCAAAGGAAAGGCGGTTGACGCCGGCAGTTTCGGAAACGCGGTGCTGGGTAACTGGGACGTGGGCACGATCTGGAACGCACGAAGCGGAATTCCGATCGACGTGACCGTGACCAGAGCCGAGGTTGTGATTCAATGCACCGATCCGTCGAAGGGTTGCGTGTCCGGTGAGGTGCGTCCGTTGCCTGGAACGATCAACGCAGCGACTCCGCTTCCTGCTGGATTCACGGCGGTGGTCAATGCTCCCGGCGGCGGCAACTCCCGTCAGACGCGCAGGCCCGATTTGATTCCGGGCGTCAGTCCCTACCTTGGCAATGACCGCAACTTTCTGAACCCTGCGGCATTTGCGATTCCGAAGGCTGGAACCTTCGGTAACCTGCCCCGCAATGCGCTAAAGGGGCCCGACTTTTTGCAGTTCGACATGATCGCGGCGAAGAAGTTTGTGATCGCCGAGGGAATCAATGTCGAGTTTCGAACTGAGATCTTCAATCTGCTAAACCGGGCCAACTTCGCCAACCCGGCGTCTACGCTTGCGAACTCGCTGGGCACGGGTACAAATCAACTCCAACCCGGTCAGCCGTTCACGCAGGCGGCGGCGGGCTCAACCTTTGGCCTCTTGCGGCAGACGGTCGAGCGGACGGTTGGCCTGGGAACCAACAGGCAAATTCAGTTTGCGCTGCGAGTCAACTTCTAACACAGCGAACCTCCGAGGCGCTCACGCCAACCCCCTGGGGCGTGAGCGCCTCAACTTTTCACAAGTGCAGGTACGGCGGAAGAAACACGTGGGACTACAAGCAAAATTACCATTGCCGATCCAGCACTCGGACCAGGCTCAACTCGCGGATGTCTACGATGATGGTTACCTCCGCGTAGAGTACGACAACTACTATGTCGCCTGTGGCGGAAAGCGAATTTCGCTTCCGCTAAAGGAGTTTCTGGTCTTCTCGCGCCTTGCGCGCAAGGCCGACCGAGTCGTTCCCTCCGAAGAGATTTGGCGCTCTGCGTGGGCCAACTCGCCTTTCAACTCACTGAGTCTCCGCGTACACATACATCGACTCAGGCGAACCTTCCAGCCGTTCGGCCTTCGCATAGAGAGCATGGTCGGAGTCGGTTATTGCCTGTCAGTTGACAAGACAGAAAGCGTGAAGAGCTGAGGAGTAGAAGCTCGGGCGCCGATAACCCAGTTCTGCAAGAGCGACAGTCCCAGCACCTTTCAGTTGCGGAACACATCACCCAGTTCTTCGTATCGGACCACTCAGTGACTAGTAATCCGGCCATCTGTCATGTGGTAGACGCGATCAAAGCCTTCGATCATGCGCTCGTCGTGGGTGACGACGATGACAGCGGTGTGCTGCTCGCGGCCCAGTTGCCGCAGCAAATTCATCACTGCTTTGCCGCGTTCGGTATCGAGCGCACCGGTTGGTTCATCCGCCAGAATGACCGCCGGGTCGTTCACGACTGCGCGGGCGACGGCGACGCGCTGCTGTTCGCCCCCCGACAGCGTGGCCGGATACGTGTCCGCGCGATGAGCAAGATCGAGGCGGCCAAGCAGTTCGTTAGTGCGCTTCATCGCCGCGCGTGTTGAAACTCCGTTGAGAGTCAACACGAGCGCCACGTTTTCCGCCGCCGTCAGAAACGGAATCAGGTTGTAAGACTGAAAGATGATGCCCATCCGCTCGCGCCGCATCTTCCGGTCATCGGTCAGCACGCGCTCGCCTTCAAAGACCACGTCGCTCCCGACAGCGATGTGGCCGTGCGTCGGCGGATCAATCAGCGACAGCGCGCGCACCAGCGTCGTCTTGCCCGATCCGCTCGGCCCCATCAGAGCCACTAATTCTCCGGGCTCGACCGAAATATTGGCTTCCTTGAGCGCAACGACCTGGCGGTCACCCTGCCCGAAAACTTTCATTACATTTTCAGCCACAATCGCGGTCATCACGCGCCGCCCCCCATCGCGGTTGTCGCATCAACATTGAGCGCGTGGCGGATGCCGATGGCGCTCGCCAGCACGCAAATGGCTATCACTATGCCGAGTAGGACGTACTGGTCGAAGGCCATGATCGCCACGCGCCGGGGGAAGTACTCGTAGGTCAGGTTAATCAACACGGCGCCGAACCCGTAGCCGAGCAGACCCAGCGCGAGTGATTCCTGCAATATCAGACCGCCGATCTTCGTGTTTGGCGCGCCGATGATTTTGAGCGTGGCGATGTCGCGCGTTTTCTCTATCGTCATGGTATAGATGATCAGCGCAATGATGACGGTCGAGACCGCTAGCAGAATCATTCTGAAAAGCAGGAGCTGCTGACGGGGTTTTTCGATCACGGTCTTTGCCAACAACTCCTCCTGCTCTGCTGTAGTCATCGCGCGGTAGTGATTCCATTGCTCGATGCGCCGAGTCACTTCCTGCGGCACCGCCGAAGCATCGAGTCTGACCAGAATCGCATTCGCCAGATTCGTGTTTTGGAGAATTGGCGAAAGCGATGATGACGAGACATCGGCGAGCATTGGATTCGCTTTCAGATTCGCCTGAAGCCGCGCCCGTTCGTTGCGGATCGCTTCGCTGGCTTTGAGGAACTGAAGCTCCTGCGCGTCCTGAAGCGAAACGTAAGCGGCGGGATCACCAGAGCTGAAGACGATTCCCTCCGTCAGCCCGACAACCGTGAACGTCATCCGGCCAGAAGGAAGCTGCGCACCGATGGGAATCCCAGCCTTGCGATCAATCACCATCTCGTAGCGGCTCGCGACAATAGGTCGGCCTGCAGCCACTGCAGGCGGCGCACCGAGAGCCCCAGGGCGATAGCCGACGATCTGCACGCGGATCAGTCTTGATGCGTACTCAAGCTGGAGCGACTGGAACGCAACCGGGCTGGCTTCAAGCACGCCCGGCACTGCGCGAATCACTTTGTAAAGGTCGTCAGGAATACGCGAGCTTTCGGCGAACGGCCCATTGGTCTCTTTCTGCACGACCCACAGATCAGCACGCGGAGCGCGCACGAGGCTAAGGCCATCTTCAACTATCCCGCGATAAATTCCGCCCATCGCCATCACCGTCGCCAGCAGCAGGCCCACACCAAACGCGGTCAGCACAAACGTGCCGAAGCGATACTCCACATCTCGGATGGCGAGGTTCATGGCTTCTGCGTCCCCGCGGCGATGGTTTCTGGCTTTTGTGCGATCGCAGTTACGCGCCGGCCTTCGTTCTTCAGATCAGCTAGCTTTCCCGGAGCGACCACCACTCGCTCGCCCGCGGAGAAGCCTTCCACGACTTCGATCCATCCCGCCGGATCAACTACGCCGAGGCGTGCGCGTCTGAAGCGCAAAGTTCCATCAACCACCGTCCACGCGCCCACTCCATCAGGCATTCGGACGACGGCCCCCAGCGGCAGTGCTGCCGCCCGCTTCGTTGGCGGGTAGATTGTCGCTTCGGCCTGCTCGCCGAGCGTCAGTCGTGGCGGCGGGTTATCAAAGGCGATGTTTACCGCACGCTGTTCGGTTACGCGGTCGCTCTCGCGCTCGATTCTGGCGATCTTGCCGCAGAGTTTGTTACCGGGTAGCGAACGCAACGCGACGTCCGCCTTATCACCCACTGCAATCGGTCCTGCTTCCCGCTCATCAACGAAGACTGTCACCCACGCGGTAAGCGGATCGGCGAGTTTGAGAATCGGTGTGCCGGGATTGACCGCCGATCCGGATTCCAGCTCGCGGCTTACGACATAACCATCAATCGGACTGGTGATGATGGTATAAGCCTTGCGCGCCAGCGCCGCGGCCAGCGCCGCCGTTGCCGTCGCGATTTCGTTCTGCGCGATCTTCAGGGTGGCTTCCTGCGCGGCGATCTCCTTTAATGCCACCTGCCCCTGCGCTTCGGCGCTTTTCAAATCTTCATCGGCAACTTGGGCTTCCATCACGCGAGTCTCCAGATCGATTTGCGACACAACTCCGGAGGCAATCAGTTGGCGCCAGCGTTCCGCGTTGGCGCGCGCCAACTTCTGGTTCGCCTTCGCTCTGGCAACGGCGGCGTTTGCAGCTGACAAGGTCGCCTGCGCTCTGAGCAGTGCGGCCTGCTGCGCCGGCACAGCAAGCTTGGTTCTCTCCAGAGCCGCGGCGGCGCCTTCGACATCTGCGCCTGCTTCCGAGTTCTCCAGTCTAATGAGCGTCTGCCCTGCTCTAACCGTGTCGCCCTGATCAACTTCGATAGCGATGACTCTGCCGGCAATCTTCGAGGCAAGCTGGACGACGACTTTGGCTTCCACCGTGCCGACGCCCTGAATCGCCGGGCTGATTTCACGCATCGCGACTTCCGCCGTCGTTACCTGCGCGGGACGCAACCAGAACCACAAAGCTATCCCGATCAGCACCAGTGTTGCGCCAATCAGAATGGTTCTGCTTAGAAGCCTTGTCACGTGACGTTGCATTTCGCTCTCCTATCCGGGAGTTGACTGCTCGGTTCGCTCAATCTTCGCCGCTCTCAAAAAACCCTACGGGTAGCTGGGCGCATCCCCTTCCGCACGTCCGCCGGAGCCCTCGCGTTCGCCGCCAAAAAACCGGCGCTGGAAATAAAGCGACACATTTACAAGCCCGATCAGCGCCGGCACTTCGACTAACGGGCCAATCACGGCAGCAAAAGCCACCCCGGAGTTGATCCCGAAAACAGCTACCGCTACAGCAATGGCCAGCTCGAAATTGTTGCTCGCCGCCGTGAATGAAAGCGTCGCCGTCTTGGAGTAGTCGGCCCCGACCTTCCTTCCCATGTAGAAGCTGACCAGGAACATCACCACGAAGTAGATCAGCAATGGTATCGCGATCCTCACAACGTCCAGCGGAAGCTGCACTATCAGATTGCCCTTCAAGCTGAACATCACAAGTATGGTGAACAGCAGCGCAACGAGCGTTATTGGACTGATCTTCGGGATGAATTTAGCGTGATACCAATCCTTCCCCTTCGCCTTGACCAGAATGAACCGCGTCACCATTCCGGCGATGAAAGGGATTCCCAGGTAGATGAACACACTCTCGGCAATCTGGCGGATGCTCACTTCTACGACGCTGCCCCGAAGTCCGAACATCGGCGGCAGGACTGTGATGAACACCCAGGCATAAACGCTGTAGAAGAGCACCTGGAAGATGCTGTTGAAGGCAACGAGGCCCGCCGCATACTCGGTGTCTCCCTTGGCAAGCTCGTTCCACACGATCACCATGGCGATACACCGAGCCAGGCCGATCATGATCAGGCCCACCATGTACTCGGGATAGCCGTGCAGGAAAAGGATCGCCAGGAAGAACATCAGCACCGGGCCGATAACCCAGTTCTGCACAAGCGACAGTCCCAGCACCTTCCAGTTGCGGAACACATCACCCAGTTCTTCGTAGCGGACCTTCGCAAGCGGCGGGTACATCATCAGTATCAGGCCGATAGCGATAGGTACGTTGGTAGTCCCGGCCTGAAACCGATTGACCAAGGGTTCAACGCCAGGGACGAGGTAGCCAAGCAACACCCCGACGGCCATAGCGAGGAAAATCCAGAGGGTAAGAAAGCGGTCCAAGAACGACAGCCGCTTAGTAACGCTGTTGTCCATATCGATGCGCACCAATCACCATCTGGTCTTCGCTCAAATGAGCTTCTCGTTCGTGCACCGTAGGGCCGGAGTCAGATCCGGGATACGGCTTGCCGCATTGCGAGTTTGCCATTCGAGAGATCGAAGCAGCTATGGTAAACCTCGCAACGTTGACAGTCCTCCCACTCGGCCAGGTCCGCCTCAAACTGAGGAGCTTGGTGCATCATGCCTTGTGAGCCGATACGCAAGCGGAAAACCTTACCAGCGAGATCCTTATTGAATTCGATCCTCGACAGATCCGGATAGATTTTTCCAAAGCATTCCCTCATCGCATCCCCCTTTCGTCAGCGATCACTGTGGCTCGCTCTACATATTTATACATATGCCTGAGCAAATGTGACGCCGAGACCAGTATAGGATCGCTCGATACATAATGCAAGGCGTATGTGTTTGCTGCTAGAATTCTACGGCGATGAAAAAGGAGAGATTGAAGTTTGATATGGACAAGTTGCTTCGCGCTCTGGCTGACAAGACGCGTCTGCGCTTGCTCAACCTTATCGGGAATGACGAAGTGTGCGTGTGTTTCTTCGTTGAAATACTGGGAGAGAGTCAGCCCAAAATATCGCGGCATTTGGCGTACCTGCGGCGGGCAGGCATCGTTGGCGCACGTCGCGAAGGTAAATGGATGCACTATCGCATCGTAGATCCACCGAATCCCCACGCTGCGAGAGTCCTTAGCGAAGTTCGAGCTTGCTTAGCCGAAGACAAAGAGATGCAGCGGGACCGCCGACGCCTGGTCAGCGCGTTTTGTGCGCCGGACCCTCCCATTCAACTCCAGGGAGCACCGAGACCGAGGAACTATGTATCCGCTTAAGAGGCTTCGATAGTCCGCTGCAAACGTTCAACTCTGGAAACTCTATGGGAGGATGCAGATGACGCAGAGAGTATTAGCCGTGCTGCTGGCGCTCGTGTTAGGCCCGACTTTGATGATCGCGCAGTCTCCACAAAAAGAGACGGTGCTCATCAAGGCCGGCCGATTGGTCGATGTCCGCTCGGGGCGCGTGTTGACCGATCAGGCGATTCTCATCGAGGGTGATCGCATAAAGCAGGTCGGCCCTGCTCAATCCGTTCAAGCCCCCGCCGGCGCTCTGGTGATTGATCTTTCCAATGCGACGGTTCTTCCGGGGTTGATTGATTGTCACACACACCTCACGGGTGAACCTGGCCACAACGGTTACGAAGCGCTGGGCATCTCGATTCCACGCGAAGCTCTCTACGGCGCCAAGAACGCCAAACTGACTCTGGAAGCCGGTTTCACGTCCGTACGGAACGTCGGCGCGAATGGTTATTCCGACATAGCTCTGCGAGACGCGATCAATGCCGGCGATGTGCCCGGCCCGCGAATCGACGCCTCGGGTCCGGCGATTGGCGTGACCGGCGGCCACTGCGACGAAAGTCTGCTTGCGCCAGAGTTCAATCACAGAGCCGA
>JBGQGO010000218.1:0-8641 GCA_041497455.1 Blastocatellia bacterium
ATGAGGATACGTGAAGGTACAGTCCCAAGCCATGATGCGCGCGAGCGTGGCGGTGTCGCGCTGTATTAACGCGTTGACCCACTCGCTGCTCATTCGCCTCACGTCGTGTTCAATTTGACTATCGGCAGCTTCCATCGCTCAACTCCTTTTCGCGGCGTTTGTCAGCGAGATCGAAGGTCGTTGAAAGTCCTGATGCCCGCCACGCTCGCCCTGCTTGCTGGGCCGTCGCGCTTTACAGGCTCCGTTGAGCGATTCTACTTATGCTGAAGGGAGATTGAAAGAGAAACGAGGGGTATCCGCGCAAATCCGTCGGATCAGCGTCATCCGTGGTCTATGCCGCACGAGCAAACCGATTCTTCCGAACGCATAGACCACGGATGACGCTGATTCGACGGATTTGCACGGATTTCTTAACCGATTTGATCGCTAGCTAGCACGGTCCAAGGCTATGGAAAGCAAGTACAGGTTCAGGTGAATCAGGACGCTGAGCTACATCGGCCATTTCTGGTCGACAAACTGCAGACACAGGCGCTCGAAGCCGTCGGTGCCGGACCATTGGTTGCGCACCAGCGCCAGGCTATTGAAGCTGCGATTGGGGCTGGTGATTCTCACAAACTCAAACTCGGGTGGCGCAGCCTTGACGCATACGCGAGCGCCGCTCGGGCTGACGTTTTCGGTGACACCTGCTTCGCGCGTGATGCGTTGCATTGACTCGTCGAGGTATTCCACCGCGACAGCTTCGGCGCGTCCCTCACGCGGCTCGCGGCGGCGATTGTGGCCGTTCCACTTCTGAGTGCGAAACGTCGCCCACGGCTTGTACAAGTAATCGGCAGGCGGATTAGCGCCGATGAACTCGAGCCCAACAACACGCATGCCGTCGATGAGCGGCTCGACCCGCCGTACGATCGCGTACATATTGTAGCCCGCTTCCGAAAAACCGTGGCTGCGCAGTTTGGTTGGCAGCGGCAAGGTTATGTGCGCGACCAGACCGTGCTTCACGCGCCTGCGCATTCGAACCGCGACGCCGATGCGGCTGACATCGATGGTCTTTGTCACCTCTTGCCATTTTCCGCCTGTGCAGTCGTAGCCTGCGATAAGCACGGGCACTGTGAGTTTGAATCGCTCACAGCGCCGGCGTTCGTCGGAAGCTTCGTGAGCTGAAGCTCTGGTGAAAACCGGGCGCATCTCGGGCGCGACGTTGATCTGAACCGCCTCGGCGTTCACGTGTTTATTGTCACTCGCCTCGGCGTCTTTTGGTTGCGGAGCGTTGGTGCGCGTTCGTGGTTGTGGTTTGGGCAGGTCGAGCGGCAGCGTTGAGTACGACCGCGGAGCTCGGTTGTGGCCGTCGTATTGATTTCGCTGCTTCGAGTTGGTTAGCACCGAGAATGCTTGCGAAACTTTCTTGAATGCCTGATCGACCCTGACCAACATCTCATCGGGCACTGCGGCTCTGACTTTGTGGTAAGACGGATGAAGGACCGTGACCGCCTTCTGATAAGCCAGAATCACTTCTTCGTTGTTGGCTGAACGTTCCACTCCTAGCGTTTGATAATGGGTATTCGCACCTTCGACTCGCTCGAGCAGGTATTCGATCTCGAGGTAGTAGGCGCTGATCAGCTTGCCGGTGTTCAACGGCGCTGAACTGCGTATTAGCCCGCCGGAGTTCCTCATCCGCGCCTCGGATCGTGAAAGCGATTTTCTTCTCCGGGGGTAGAAGCCAAGATTACTTGGAACTGGAAGCCATTATGAACGGGTTGTTTGATTCGTCAACGGTTTTGTTGGAGCGGACGATGCTACCGTGGCCGTCTAACGGTTCGCGATGAGCCGCGGCGCTCAGCACAAGAGGTCGGCGCCGTCCGCTCCATCGCGAGCTTAGGCCGCCATCCCTTTTGGAATGACGGCAGCCTGGTAACGGATGCAGCGTCGTGACCCACGCCGCCATCCTTCAAGACGACCCGACCCACGTTGGCGGGTCCAACGCGCCCGGAGGCATGTAGTGAAACCGAATCAAGTACACCTTGTCGCCGCTGCCGTGTCTTGCCATTCGCAGCAAATCATCCACGCTCTCGAACCCCGATTTACGGGCTAGAGCGCGCGTGATGTCGGTGAGGGTAATCGGCGCGATCGAATCAACGACGATGTGGCCCTCGTCCATCGGGTAACGACCGCCCACTCTTACATGGGGACGCTTCCAAATGCGAATGCTGCATCTGATTCTCCCGTGCCGGACTCCATCGCGAAGGCTTTTGGTGAACATCATTTGGAACTTCACCCACAGGCCGTTCGAAAGTGACGGCTCGCGAGCCGCGTTGTCGCGCCAACCGGTCACTGGCGCTCAAATTCCCAGACATTATCCTGGTCTCGTCCGCTTCCTCTGTCCTGTTCGGTGGCTCGGAGGCGGCGTCCGCTGTCGATCAGTCGAGTAGAAACCGCTCGATGAGCACCTCGTCAATATATCGTCCATCGATCTTCGCATGTCGTTCAGCCGTTCCGATGACCCGAAATCCCTGCCCAAGGTACGCCGCCATCCCTGCCGTGTTGTCCGCACGCACATACGTGAAGATCTTCTCGTAGCCCTTGCGCCGCGCCTGCTCGAACATCGCCTCGAACAATCGCCGCCCAATCCCCCGCCGTTGGCGCCCCACGGCCACCCAGGTCCCCATCACACCAACGTGATCGAAGGCGCGCGTCCCAGTCGTTGTGAACGGTTCCACGCTTTGGCGCCCGACGAGCGTTCCGTCGAGCGCCCGTGCCGCGACGAGAAAGATCGCTCGCTCGGGCAAGCTCGTAATGTAGTCGCGCTCGTAGGCAACCGTCAGCATCGTATCGAGTGCCGTGGTTCCCGCTTCGATGATTGGGTTGAGAAGGCTGACGAGCGCATCGGCGTCATCAAGCACCGCGCCACGGATTTGAATCTCCTGCTGAGTGTCGGTCATTCTCACCGTTCCTGGGCCGCCGAATGCCCAGGTTCAACCGCTAGTTCGGCGGCGCGAAAACGTCCAACGCTCGTCTTTAGCGCCGCGCGTCCAATATGAGGCTCACTGGGTCGCCAACGCGGATTGTGCCGGTTTGCACCACCGTTCCATAGACGCCCGCGTTGTTCTTGTTCAGCCGGACGACTGTCTTCAGCACCCGCGCGTCTTGTGTGCCCGTGTCCGGATCGAGGTTGATCATCATACATCGCACGTCGCGCGCGATGACGCTCACGGCTGGCCTTGGCTCGCTGTCGCCGAACACCAGTGTCCCGCCAACCCATCCATTCTCGAGAAACGGCTCGCGGTCGCTAGTCTCAAGCACAATGTTGGCTCGGAAGCGCCTGCGATCGAGGTCCACTCCCGCCTCGCCACCGATGCCGGCAATGGTCGCCAGGCTAATCACCGATATCGAGGCCTCATCGAAGATCCCGTGCTTGAGCTTCATCAATTCCACGCTGCTGCCAAAACGCTCGCCGACCTCGCTCTGGAGCTCTACGCTGCGAAGCTCCATGTGCGTTCCGCCGGGCGTGCGTACGTGAGTTGGCAGGGGCTCGCCTGTACTCTCGTCGAGACCGAAAGGGTGATACAGGAGGAGTTCCGCGACGCGGCTCGCGGTAAGCCACGGGAAGCCGCTGTCATCTCCCAAGCGCCGGAAGGCGAAGCGCCGATCACCATCGAGACCGTGCCACCCGAGAAATGCCGACTCCGTCGCGGTACCAGCCATCGACTTGACGGGATACCGCACAAGTTCGCAAACATGCCCGAGTTGAATCGTCATACAGTCACTATACGTCACGCCGCGGCAAGCCGCCGAACGCCCGCCATCAGCGGGAGCGCACGAGAGATTGATGATGAGAGACACGCTTTCTGCGCGTCCGCTGCATGCCGTTGTTATACGGCGCCCTTTGATTTCATATACTCGTTAAAATGAGTGCAATACTCGCTGCAAAATTCAATGCGGAATATTTCATCCTAGCCCAACTCATACCCATTCTTGATCACGCGCGAGGCTTACTCAGTCCCGCGAGCCGAATATCCATGCTAGTGACGGTGCGGATCGCTTCTCGAAGAAGGTGCGCATAGAACCACTCTCCCGTCGATTGCGACTCGAAGAGATAACGTCTCTTATAAAACGTATTTTTCGCCGCGGTCAGAGAGCGTTTGAAGTCCGTCACTTTGAGGGCTTCCGGGTTGATCACGTCGAGGTGCGATAGCACGGGATCGGAGCCCACGATTCGCTCGAATGCGTCACTGATGGCAGTCTTCGTGTGGGGCGCTAGGGCATCAAACAGCTTTTCCCAATCGTGCTCTTGTAGTGGCGCGATGTTCGTGTCCAGTACGAAAAGGCATTTTAGGTAAAGTTCAACCGCGAAGGAATCAACGAGCAACTGCGGCGCGGAGCATCCCCACTCTTCGCCCTTCGCCTGTTCGTCTAAAAGACGTGATGCCTCCGAGTAGTGTTCGGCGAGCTGGTACATCTTCCGGTAGTCAGGTGTCGGCTTCGGCAGTTTCACTTTTGGCATCGGTCAGATACTCCGTCAAAGGATGAGCACGTCAGCAGCAACGGCCGAGTTATGCAGCGCACGCGATCTTAGGGACGATCCATCACAGAACTTGGCGCGCCAATCTTGAGCCCCAAGGCACCTTTCAACTATTCGTGAGGGTCCATGGACTTCTGGTCAAAGTTACCCTCAGCATCCCAGAGGAACGTCCAGCGACCGTCACGGACCTGCTGCCGGATCTGCTCAATGTTCGGGTTCTTGAACTGAGCCAGCAGGTCCTCGCAGCAAGCGTAGACCGTCTCGCCTAGTGATGTCACTTCCGCGCTATCTAGTTCGACTTGCGCCGGAGTTCGTCCGACGATCCTTAGGCCATCGGTTGGATCATACTCGGTCCAGAACTTGGCTCGTTCCCGAATGTGCAAGTTGAGATACGAAAGATGCCCCAGGGTCTCGCGCAGTTGTATTGGCGACATGGCGCCTGCGACCTTCTCGAACGGTTTCTGAAAGATGCTCAACGCCCCACAACCGTCATCGAGCACGGAAATTATGGCGAAGTCGTCGAAGCGAACGAGTATTGAGCGCGCATGATAGACGTCTCTGAAGTCAAACATCTCGAACTCCGGGCGGACCTTCGCAGCGAGGAATAGCATTGATCCATGCGCAGCGGCATCGACCTGACATCCCGTATAGAACGCTCGAGCGATGCAGTGCACATGATGCAGACCAGCCCAATCGTAGTCGTGGCTGATCATCTCTTGCCCAGCGCGAGGGGCGCGGTGCTGCCGCAAAGATCGATCCTTCAAGTGGGTTTTGACGAAGACCAGGGCCAGCCACACGAAGATCAGCAAAGGTCCATTCGCCATCAGATGGTCGACTAGACCTTGGTGTCCACGACAGAAAATGTCGCGGATGGGCTCCTCAAGCCTGCGCCCCATGAGTGAATTGCAGTCCGCGCAGCATGGGACGGTATATTGGTCGTACCGAAATGGCGTGTCGTTCGGCAGCGTAATCGACCTTGAAAAAAGCCCGTAGCGCCGCAGGATCCAGCGCGGCAGGATGTGCTCGTTGTTAAACGCACGCTGCCCTGGTGGACAGCCGCATATGAAGCAGCACTCCCCGAGGCAGATGTCCCGGATGAACCGCTCGGTGCTGAAGAACAGAACGCGACCGTCTTCGTCGATAAGTGAGCCGTCAGGTGTACGAACAGGTCCCATCGATTGGGTCTCCGACCTTAACCAACGGCTGGGCTGAGGACTGGTCACCATAACGTACAAGGTTCTTTGCGTGGTTTCGCCGCCGCCGAGCATTGGGATCACGTTGAGCGACTGGTGCGGCGGCGAACAACACTCAAAGAACCCGTTGGACGAAACCGCGGGCGATTATATGGGGATTGAATCTGGTTTACAATCCGGGCCGAAGTGATTGATGTCGCTTGAGGCGTTGATCGGCGAAGAGATCTGGCTCAAGAGTACCGAGTCGAGGGGGTAGGGGTTGTAGGAAGAGGTTGAAGTTTGAGTAGTAGAGACGATTGATTGAGAGCTCTAGGAACACGTGTATCCTTGCGACCGGCTGAAAGGCTGACCAAGTCGGTGAATGGTGGCTTGTTGATCGAAGACTTAATCTCATTCTGAATCTCACGAGGTGTCATATCGAAAAGCGGGGTTCGATGTGATTGGGAGAAGAAGCTCAACACGAACGAGGCGTCCTTGCTCGCCTGGCTTGACCATTCCGCTTTGCCTTAGAGCAACTGATCGGCGTTCGCCAATACCGCAGTTGTTAGATCATTCAGGTCTTCGTCGCTCCAAGCCTCACTGTGATCTATTGACTTATCGTAGCCATAACGCTCTTTCAAAAAGAAGATGAAATCCTGCGCTTCGGATACTCTCTCCGGTGGTAGAGCGCTAAGGGCGATCACTATCTCTTCAACTTGTCTCTTACTCAGCATCAGCTCTTTCCTTTCTTCCGCCGCCGCGAATAAACCGCGCCGCGGGTGAGTCCTTCATAGGCAGCGTGAACCGCCGAATGCCATCGTACTTGTACAGAGCCCCGGCAACCGCGGGCGCCGTGGGCACGAGACCGATCTCGCCAACACCTTTCGCGCCGTAAGGACCTTCCGGGTGTTTGTCTTCGATCATTATCAATTCCACTTCGGGCATGTGCCGCGCGCGCAGCAGGCCTTGCGAGTTCACGGTCATCGTTTGAGGTATTCCGTTCTCGACTCTGAACTCTTCGGTCAGCGCATAGCCCAGACCCATGTGTATGGAACCTTCTATCTGGCCTTCGAGCAACGCGGGGTTCAACACCTTGCCGACGTCGTGCGCGGCTACGACTTTCTTGATGCGTCCGTCGTCATCCAGAATCACAACCTGGGTCGCGAAGCCGTACGCAAAATGCGTCTTGGGCTTTTCAACTTTCGCGTCCAGAGAGACCGTGTCGTCGATCAGCACCTCGCCGTAGTAAGTCTTGCCCGCCAGGTCTCTCAGTGTCTTCTTCTCATCGAGGTCAGCCTTGAGCTTGCGCGCGGCTTCCTGCACACCGCGGCAACCGAGGAAGGTCCCGCGCGATCCGGTCGTCTGGCCGCAATTTAATGCGTACTTCGTGTCGGCCGACACAAAGTTGAAGACGCTCGGCGGAAGCCCGGTCTCTTCGCAGGCGGTCTGCTGCAATACCGTGAACAGCCCCTGCCCCATCTCAGTGAAGCCCGTGTATATACCGACCGTCCCGTCATCGCGGACCTCGAGCATCGCGCGGCCGTATTCCGGCATGCCGTTGCCGATGCCGACGTTCTTGATGCCGCAAGCTATGCCGGCGTACTTCGCGCTCTTATAAATGTCCTTGACCGCCTCGAGAGTCTTCTTCAAGCCTACGCTCGATTCCATCTGCTGGCCGGTGCAGAATGTGCCGCCTACGTCCAGCGCGTTGAGGTAACGAATCTCCCATCCGTCTATGCCGACTATCTCGGCGAGGATGTCGACCATCGAGTCGATCGCGAAAGCGGCTTGATTCGCGCCGAACCCGCGCATCGCTCCGCAAGGCGGATTGTTGGTGTACACCGCGAGCGAGACGACGTGCACGTTGTCGACTTTGTAGGGCCCGGCGCAGTGACCGGCGGCTCGCTCGAGGACTTTTGAACCGACCGATGCGTACGCGCCCTTATCGCCGATCATGTCAGCCTTCACCGCCGTGAGACGCCCTTCAGCATCGCAGCCAACGGTGTAGGTCATCTTTATTGGATGGCGCTTGGGATGAAGCCGAAGGCTCTCTTCGCGGCTCAGCGTGAGCTTCACCGGACTGCCTGTTACCTTGGCGAGCAGCGCGGTCTGAGCTTGGATGCTCATGTCTTCCTTGCCGCCGAATGCGCCGCCGTTCGAAACCAACGCGACGAAGATCTCGTCTTCAGGCATGCCAAGAAACGACGCGATCTGCCGCCGGTCGTCAAACACGCCCTGTCCCTGCGTATAGACTCTTAGTCCCGCGCCCTCCGGCATTGCTATGCACGACTCGGGCTCGAGGAACATGTGCTCGATGAATTGAGTTTGGAAAGTATGAGTCGCGACGTGAGCTGAGTTCTTCAACGCTTCGTCGACGTCACCGCGCTTGATCTCGGACCTGCTGAGCAAGTTGCCTTTCTTGTGGAGCTTCGGCGCGCCGGGCTTCAGCGCGTCTTCCGGGTTGGTGATCGGCTCGCGGACTTCATAATCGACCCCGATCGCCTGAGCCGCGCTTCGAGCTGTGCGTCTGTCGGCGGCGGCAACGGCGGCAATCACATCACCCACGTAGCGGGTCTCTTCGCCCTCGGCGACAAACATCGGCCAGTCGTTGTAGATCAGGCCCTGATGTCTCTGACCAGGAACATCGGCGGCGGTTACTATTGCGACTACACCCGGAATTTCCCTCGCCTTGCTGGTATCGATGCGTTTGACAAGCGCGCGGGGATGCTCGGACAAAAGCACCGCCCCGAGAAGCATGCCCGGGAAGCTCATGTCGTCGATGTAGGGTCTGTCACCCAACGCAAGCTCGCGAGCTTCGTAGCGCGGGGTGCTGGTTCCGACTCGCCCCGCTTTGCCATCGGACTCGATCGCAGCCTCGCCTCTAAGCGCCTTCGCCGCGAGCTTGATCGAGTCAACGATCTTCACGTAGCCGGTGCACCGGCAGTGATGCATG
>JBGQGO010000219.1:0-8636 GCA_041497455.1 Blastocatellia bacterium
CAATCCTGGTTCTCCTCGGTTGATTCCTGCAAGATGAATTCTAGATTGCGGGCTCGGGGGTGTCAAACAACGCGACTTGAATCAATGCGGTAGCCTATTTGGACTGCAGCCTATTTGGACTGCGCCGCCCTTTCCGCATTGAACGACTCTCGCATTCGCGGCGGCGCTTTTGCATCTTCAGACTGAGCGACCGGGAAGCAGGTCTCTTCGTAGTGTCTTCTACCCCCAAACAAAAGCGCCGCCACGCATGCGATAGTCGTCCAATACGCAAAGGGGCGGCGCAGTCCAAATAGGCCGCCGCAGTCCAAAGGGCTACGTGTCTTTGATCCTTCCAGCCCGCTGTGTAATAGTTTGGGCTCGAGAGTAAGCTTCTTGGAAACATTCAACCCAGATATGACCGCGACTCATCGTCCCACGAGTACGAGATGAACGTGGTCGGTACACTAGCCACCGTTGATTCCTCCCAGGGCTCTGAATTCCTTATGCATCTCAGTCATTCATGATTAGCTAATTTGCAACGGCCAAGAAACGCAAGAGCATGAATGAAGGCGCGGCACTAAGAGCAGGACAAATGTTACATCCGTTAGTACACATGTTCAAGGATGTTAAGGTGTCCGATCAGTGTTTCGAGTCGTCCGAGAGAGGCTAACGAAGAGAAGTGTCTCTCGATAAGGTTGTCCGTCAGCACCTTGACTCGAATACTGCCTTCCAACATATTCATCCGCAGTGTCAGCTAGAACTCAGCGACGTTTGCCTTCAACCCTGAGCCTGGTTACCGGTGTCGTGTACGCTTTTCTTTACGCGCCGATTGTCGTGCTGGTGATCTTGTCGTTCAACAGCTCGCGCTTCAGCACCATCTGGCAAGGCTTTACCTGGCATTGGTACGCGCTCGCGTTTCGAGACGCTGAGTTGATCGGGTCGCTGCGTGTCAGCCTGATCGTTGGGTTCATAACGACAATCCTCGCTACGACCATTGGAACCGCGGCGGCGATTGCGCTCGCGCGGTATCGCATCAAGTTGAAGCGCGCAGCGGAAGGGCTCGTCTTTCTTCCAGTCATTATTCCGGAGATCGTCATCGGTTTCGCAACCGCCGGGCTATTCGGAATGCTGGGAATTGCGTTCGGGCTCAGCACCATTATCGCCGCGCACGTCGCGTTCTCGATTTCTTACGTCGTGTTTATCGTCAGAGCGAAGCTCGTCACCCTCGATCCCTCGCTCGAAGAAGCCGCGCTGGACCTGGGAGCTACGCAATGGCAGTCGTTCTTCCGAGTCACGTTGCCTTTGATTCTGCCGGCAGTCACGTCGGCCGCGCTGTTGGTGTTCACGCTCTCGCTTGATGACTATGTGATCACGAGCTTTGTCGCGGGACCGGGGAGCGCGACGCTGCCGCTGAAGATCTACTCGATGGTTAAGACCGGCGTGACGCCTGAGATCAATGCGATCTCGACGGTGCTGCTGACCGTGACCGTGGTCCTTGTGTTTGTGTCTGAACGTTTCTCTTCGGGGCGGTACTCGCGAAGGACGATTGGCGCGGCGGTTGGCGGGTTAGCGTTGCTGTTCGTGTTTGCGATCGGGGGCTCGAGCCACAAAGCGAAAGGCGGCGAGCTGAATGTTTTCATCTGGTCAAACTATCTTCCAGATAACGTCATCGCGGACTTCGAGCGCCGCTACGATGCGAAGCTCAACGTCGAGCTGTATGACTCAAACGAAGCGCTGCTCGCCAAGCTGCAGTCGGGAGGGGCGAGCTACGACATCATCGTGCCGAGCGACTATATGGTCACGGTGCTTCGCGAGCAGGGACTGCTGGATGGGTTGAACCGCGACCTGCTCACTAACATCTCGAATCTCGATCCCCAGTTCGTGGGGCTGCCGTATGATCCGGCGAATCAGCATTCGATTCCGTACATGTGGGGAACTACGGGCATCGCTTATCGGAAAGACAAGGTCGCGGGGACCATCGATAGCTGGGAGGCGTTGTGGGATAGCCGCTACAAGGACCGCATCGCGATGCTCGACGACGTTCGCGAAACGTTTGGCGCGGCGCTCAAGTTTCTTGGGAAGTCGGAGAACAGCGAGGACCCGAGCGAGATTCAAGCGGCGGCTGCGTTGTTGATGGAGCAGAAGCCGCTGGTGAAGGCTTATGACAGCGGCGGCTTCGATCAGATGCTGTTGTCGGGCGACGCATGGATTGCCCAGGCTTATAGCGGGCAGATAGCGAAAGCGATTGCTGAGAATCCGACGATCGCATATGTGATCCCGAAGGAGGGCTGCACGATCTTCGTAGACAACATGTGCATCACTCGAAACTCGCGTAACAAGGAGTTGGCTCACGAGTTCATCAACTTTGTGCTTGAAGCGAAGATCGCAGCGGACATCGCGAACGGCACGGGCTACTCTTCGGTGAACCTCGCCGCTCGGGCTTTGATTCGTGCTGACCTTCTGACAAACGAAGCAGCTTATCCGCCGCGCGAGGCGATCGAGCGCTGTGAATTCATCCGAGAGATTGGCTCGGTGGTGAGTATTTATGACAGGTTGTGGACGGAGATTAAATCCAGATGATCCGATCAGTTTCTAAGCTTCGACATCAGGTCATCGTCTTTGTCGAACGCTCTCAGCGGACTCGAATGCTCGCGGTTTATGCGGCCGGTCATCGGACGTGCAAGACTCTCACCCGAGGCTTCGGAAGGCAGCGCTGAACCACGAGCCTCGCCTTCCAATGTGAAGGCTCGCGTGTTAACCGGTTGCCCAGCGCTCAAGCGCTGGCTTGGTCGAACGCCTGCCGGCAAAGACACGCCGTTACTGAGTCCGCCTGTGGCTCGAGGCTGAAGCGCCGGATCGACCAGCTTCGGGCCAACCTTCGCATCGATGATGCTTCCAATGCCGCGGAAGAGTTTGACGATGCCGCCTAGCGCAAGCAGCAACGAGGCGGTGTACATCCAGGGAGTTTTGGGTATGAGAAAGTAGGGAAGCGCGGCCGCGACCAGCAGCGCTGCGCCGACGGCCGAGCCGTGTATGCCGTCGCTTATTTGCTTGCGAGCGCGTTTGAATTCGCGATCGCGCAACGGATCAGAGACGGCCACTCCGCCGTTGAGCGCCTGGGTGACAACGCTCAAGTTCATGCCGCACGACTTGCAGAATTTCACGCCGTCGCTTGAGAGTGTCGAGCAAGTAGGGCAATACATTAAGGCAGCTCTCCGCAGTTGTGAGGCGGGGCGCAAACCGACAGCGGCGCGGCAACGGCTACTCGTTCAGATGAGCAATCCCCGAAAGCGGTTAGGTGGAAGGGGCAACGCGCGCAGTATAGCACAGACAGTTGACGGCCTCTAGACTTCATCGCTACACTCGATGCAAATTCGAGAACAGCGGAGGAATCCTTGGGAGTGAAGAAGTGGGCAGCGTTTGCGAGCGCACTACTGTTGTCGCTATGGTTCACTTTTGGCGGTCTTTGTTCCGCCCTCGGATTTCGTAACACTCCCTCTCAATCCTCTCCGTTCGTGCTTCCGATCGTTAAGCGAGATTCGCTTCTAAACGGGCTTCATCTTATTACGATTGAGCAGCAGAACACCGGTAGTGTAGCGGCTCACCTGCGCATAAACAGCGGCGGGTTGTTTGATCTGGCGGGTAAGAGCGGGCTTGCGGACCTGACGGCCGGAATGCTGCTGAAAGGCTGCGGGGGACTGAGCGCAAAGAATGTAGCTGACATGATCGAACAGTTGGGGCTGACAGTGAGGATCACGACCGGATGGGACTCGACCGACATCGTGATGGGCGGTCCGGCTGACTCGCTGGAGGCGATTTTCGATCTGCTCGGAAAGCTGTTGATCAGCCCGTCATTCGATCAGAAGGAAGTGGACCCGCTCAAGGCAGCGCGCATAGCTGGTCTGAACCAGGATGGACAGGACGATGCAGTTGCCGTGCGGCGCAAAGCTCAAGAGGCGGTCTTCGGGTCGCATCCGTTTGGGCGGCCCGCGCGGGGAACGCCGGAATCGATCGGGCAAATAACGCGGCAGGATCTGATTTACTTTCACAACCGGTTCTATATCGCAAATAACGCAGAGTTCGCAGTAAGCGGCGATGTAACTGCCGAGCAGGTTACGCGCCTCGCTCGATCAAAGCTCGGCGCATGGAAGAAAGGCGAGAAGATCCCGCCAACATTCAGATCACTGGAGGCGCAAGCTGGGCGGCGCGTTTTCATACTCGATCGCAGCGATGAACAGCCGGCACAAGCGGCGATAGCGCAGATTGGACTCTCGAGGCGGGCCGAGGACTACTTCGCAGGGGTGATAATGGCTGACGTGCTCGGTGAGCAGGTTTCGAAGATCACTGCGGTACACGCGGGAACGACAATCGAGACCGATCTCGAGACACGGCTCCTTGCGGGACCTTTGATTGTGAGAATAAAGGCGGCTCCGAGTGATCTGGCAGGCGACCTGAATGTGCTTCTGGATACGATGACGGGCATGCAGACCAGTCCGCCGACGAGCGACCGCGTTGAATCGGCAAAGGCAAGGCTGATCGCATCGATAGCTGAGCGGCTCAAAACGACAGCAGGGGCAGCAGAGGTCATACTGGATATTGAAACGTTCGGGCTGGGCAAGGATTACGTTATTACGTTCGCCGATCGAGTCAATGCAATTACGCCATCGGACGTTCAGCGCGCGGCGCAGACTTACTTCAAGCCCAAATCGGTTGCAATAGTAATCGCCGGGTCCGCCAGCCGATTCGAGAGCCCCATGAAAAAGATCGGCACGGTCGCTGTGCTGAAGTAAGAAAACCCTCTCGCGCAGCGGCATCTTCCAAAGTCGATGGAAAGTCACGCAAGTAATCTCGGCCCAGGCAATAAGGCCGCGCGAGTGCGCTTGATGTTTGCGGAGATTGCGCCTCGATACGACCTTCTCAACCATGCCTTGTCGCTGAACATCGACAAACGCTGGCGAAGACTCGTGATAAAGGAAGTTGCCGATCGATTGCGGCGGCCCGGCGCGGTGGCGCTCGATCTTTGCTGCGGAACGGCCGAGCTGTCGTTGGAGCTCGGCGCGCTGGCTCCGACATTCGGGGTGGACTTTTGCCATCCAATGCTGGAACTGGGGATCAAAAAGGTCCGCCGGGCGGAGCTTCCAATTGAGCTTATCGAAGGTGACGCGCTGAGCGTGCCTTTTGCCGATTCGATGTTTGACGTCGTGACCGTTGCATTCGGTCTGAGGAACGTGGATGGTACGACAGCCGGACTGCGCGAGATTTATCGCCTGCTGAAACCGGGAGGGCGGTGCGTGGTGCTCGAGTTCTCTCGCCCCCAGCTTCCGATTTTCCGCAGCTTGTTTCACTTCTACTTCACGCGTCTTCTGCCGCGCATCGGCAACGTTGTATCGGGGTCAAGCTTCGCTTATCAATATCTTCCCGACTCGGTGCAGTCATTTCCCGATCAGAAGGAATTGGCTGCTCTGATGCAGGCGGTTGGTTTTTCCGATGTCAGATACTACAATCTGTTTGGCGGGGTTGCCTCGCTACACCTCGGTGATAAATAAGACTCATTTTGCAGCAGACTCGTGGTGCGAGCTGGGAACTTGCGATTCTCGGCTTCAAGCTGGCAGCTTGCGCTACACCTGAGAAGGACAACATGAGCACAGATGCGATCAGTTTTTTTCTTGACCGGTATGGCCTTGCCAACGGCGATATTGACAAGCTGCTTGCGGCCGCCCTGGCGCGGGGCGGCGACTATGCAGATTTGTATTTCGAATACCGGGTCGCCAACAGCGTCAACATCGAAGAGCAGATCGTCAAGCAAGCCACCAAGTCGATCGCGCAGGGAGTCGGCGTGCGAGTGATCACGGGCGACAAGACGGGCTACGCGTACACGGACGACATAGCGTTCGACGCGATCCGTCACGCGGCCGAGACCGCAAGCCACATTGCCCGGAGCGGCGGGACTAAACAGCTCGCCGGAGTGAACGCGACCCCTACGAGTTTGAATCTATATCCGGTCGCGGCTCCCGTTTCGTCGATTGAACTGGCGAGAAAAATCGAACTGATCAAGCAGGGTGACAGCGCGGCTCGCGGCTTCGACCGTCGGATTCGAGAAGTACAGTCGTCGGTCAATGACGAGACTAAGTACGTGATGATTGCGTCGTCCGATGGCCGTCTTGTGGGCGATGTGCAGCCGCTCGCGCGGTTCGGTATTTCGTGCATAGCGGATGACGACGGCAACCTGCAGGTCGGCCGCTCCGGAGGCGGTGGCCGCATCGGCATAGACTACTTTGAAGGTGCGATGGCGCCCGAGCAATTCGCTCGCGAAGCGGCCCGCCAGGCAATCATTCAACTGGACGCCGTAGCAACTCCCGCGGGCGCGATGGAAGTAGTGCTGGGACCCGGCTGGCCGGGCATACTGCTTCACGAAGCGGTGGGTCACGGTCTGGAATCGGACTTCAATCGAAAACAAACCTCGGCCTTTTGCGGTCTCATCGGGCAGCCGGTCGCCTCAGAGCTTTGCACCGTGGTCGATGACGGTACAATTCCCGATCGCCGCGGGTCGCTCAACATCGACGATGAAGGTGAGCCGACAAGCCGTACCGTGCTGATCGAGGATGGAATCCTGCGAGCCTACATGAGCGATTATCTGAACGCCGGCTTGACGAAGTCCGCGCGCACGGGCAACGGGCGACGACAAAGCTACAAGCACATGCCGATGCCGCGAATGACCAACACGTTCATGCTCGCGGGCCAGGACACTAAAGAGGACATTATTCGTTCGGTGAAGCGGGGACTGTATGCCGTGCAATTCGGGGGCGGCCAGGTTGACATCACCAGCGGCGAGTTTGCCTTCAGTGCGTCCGAGGCTTATCTGATCGAAGATGGAAAAGTGACTGCTCCGGTGAAAGGCGCAACGCTTCGCGGCAACGGACCGCAGGCGCTAAAACACGTGACAGCCGTCGGCAACGATCTGGAGCTTGATCCTGGGGTTGGCGTGTGCGGCAAGGCCGGACAAAACGTGCCCGTCGGCGTTGGCATTCCGACTATCAAGATAAGCGAGATGACCGTTGGAGGCACGCAGAACTAAGCTGCCTGAATGAGCGTCCCTCTGTGGACGCTCCTCCGGCATTTGCAAGCCTCTCATAAGCGAAAAGGGGCGCCCATACAGGAGCGCATCAAGAACCGACCCACTCTGAATGAAATCTCACCTGACTAAAGAATTCGCCGCCGGCGTCGCCGAGGGTGCGGTAAAGCGAGGAGCGAGCGCTGCTGAAGTGATCATACGGCAGCGGACGGAATTGTCTGTTGGGGTCAGGCTTGGTGAAGTCGAGACGTTACAGGAATCGACTGATCAGGGGCTCGGATTGAGAGTCCTGATAGACGGAAGACAAGCCTCTGTTTCGGGTTCGGACTTCAGCCGCGACGCCGTGATGTCATTGATGGACGAAGCGGTCGAGTTGGCGCGGCTCACGTCGCCAGATGACACCGCCGGGCTGCCCGACCCTCAAGAGCTTGCCACCTCCATTCCGGATCTGGATCTGTGGGACGAGGCGATCGTGGAGCTTTCAACCGAGGATCAGATCGAGATGGCGCTGAGAGCCGAGCGCGCAGCGCAAGAGTACAGCAATCAGATATCAAACTTCGATGGCGGCGGGTTCGATTCAGCGTACGGCTCGGTGATTCTCGCGAACTCGCTGGGGTTTGCCGGCGAGTTTCGGACGACCTCGTGCTCGCTGGCGTCGGTGCCGGTCGCTGCTGAAGACGGTAAAATGCAGCGCGACTACTGGTACGACATGCGCCGCAAGCTGTCGGAGATGGACAGCCCCGAAAAGATCGGCGTCACGGCTGCCAGGCGGACGTTGCGTAAGCTCGGCAGCAGATCGGTCCCAACGCAAGCCGTGCCGGTTGTGCTCGAGCCCAACATCGCCCGCGATCTGCTCGGCGATATCTTCAACGCGGCGTCTGGTGAGTCAATCTTCAGGAAGGCGAGTTTCCTGGTAGGGCAACTCGGTGAACAGATTGCTAACGAACGGTTGACCGTCATTGATGATGGCGTGATGCCGCGGGGACTGGGTTCACGGCCGTTCGATGGCGAGGGCCTTCCGACACGCCGCACAGTTGTCATCAGCGGCGGCGTGCTCGAGAGCTATCTGCTGAACAGCTACACCGCGCGGAAGCTCGGGCTCAGGTCAACGGGCAACGCCGGACGAGGGCTGTCGGGAGCACCAGGCGTCGAGGCCGGGAACTTGTATGTCGAGCCGGGACCGTACTCACCGGATGAAATAATCAAGTCAGTCAAAAAGGGACTTCTGATTACGGAACTCCTGGGATTTGGCGTGAACATCGTCACCGGCGACTACTCGAGGTCCGCTGGGGGAATCTGGATCGAGAACGGCGAGTTGACTTTTCCGGTTCAGGGCGTGACGATCGCCGGAAACTTGAAGGAGATGCTCAATTCGATAGAGATGATCGGCAACGACCTTGACTTCAGAGGCAGCGTCGTTTCGCCGACGCTGTTGATAGGAAGGATGACGATAGGAGCGTGAGGAGCTGGCTGAAGTCAATGCTGCTTCGAGGAACGTATGTTTGAGCAACCCGCAGTAAAGTCGGAGAAGGACAGGTCGCGGACAATCATGATTTTGAGTGGCCTGGCGATCCTGGCTGTGATC
>JBGQGO010000220.1:0-8625 GCA_041497455.1 Blastocatellia bacterium
AACGTGTAGTTGAGGGTCGCGCTGCCGTGCAGGTAATAAAGCGCGATGATCCCGGCAAGCATAAGCAGGGAACCTACCACGGTGTAGATGACGAACTTCACCGCCGCGTAGATACGCCGCTCGCCGCCCCACACTCCGATCAGGAAGTACATCGGCACCAGCATCACTTCCCAGAAGAGGTAGAACAGGAACATATCCATCGCCACGAACACGCCGAGCATTCCGGTCTCGAGCGCAAGCATCGCGGCGAGAAACTCGCGCTGGCGTTTGTGGATCGAGTTCCAGGACGACAAGAGCGCGAGCGGAACCAGGAACGTCGTGAGGATGACGAGCCACAAGCTCAAGCCATCAATGGCGACGTGATAGCGCACCCCCAGCTTGAACGCATTGATCCATTCGACGTTTGTTTCGAATTGAAGTCCCGCGCCTTTGTTGAAACCGATGGGCAGCGCTAGAGAGACGACGAACGTCGCGAGAGAGAAGAGAAGCGCCGTCCATTTGAGCGCGTTCTCGTTTGGTTTCTCACCGCGTCCCACGAGAAAGAGCGTGATTGCTCCAGCGAGCGGAAGCAGAATTATGATTGTGAGAATGTATTCGCCCATCTCAACCTTGTACGGGCGGCCCTCCGTGGCCGCCCCTACATGCCTACTTGATTACGAAATATCCGATTATCAGCAACGCGCCGAGCACTACAACCGCGACGTAGCTTCGAGCCAACCCCGACTGCATGTACCGCAACGCGCCTCCGAACAGACCGGCGAGCTGGCCCGCGCCATTCACTGCGCCGTCTATGATGCGAACATCGATGATCTTCCACAGCACGTTGATCGAGCCGACCTTGATAGGCTGCACGACGGCCGCATCGTACGCTTCGTCCACGTAGTATTTGTGCTCGAGTAAACTCGGCGGTTCCCAAAGCGGCGTGCGATTGAACCACACCCATCCAATACCGATTCCGGCTAGCGCAATGATGATTGAAACCCCGGTCAGCATAAGCTCGAGGCTGTGTTCTTCAGGTACCTCAGTGGCCCCTTGAAGAACGGCGCCGTGAAGGGTCGCCTCCTCGCTCGGCGACTGTAACGAGCGGCTAGCTTGTGCCTCGCCAGGCGGCACATTCGATCTTGCGATGGACGGTTCAAGCAAGCGTTCAAAGTAGTTGGGGAGCTTTCCGCCCGACAGCCCTTCCGGCACTCCGAGATACCCGGCGAAGAGCGCTCCCGCTGCAAGCACGACCAGGGGTAGGACCATCGAGCGGGGTGACTCGTGTGGCAGTCCACCGCTCTCGTGCTCATCGCCATGCGAGCCGTGCGCTTCTGGCGTGTGAGTGTCGCCGAATCGTGCCTTGCCCCAGAAGGTCAGGACCATCAGACGAGTCATATAGATGGCGGTGATCAGAGCCGTAATTGCGCCGACGCCCCACAGCATCACCGGCCATGGATCGGGCAGGCCCTCGGCGACGAACGAACGAAACAGAATCTCATCTTTACTAAAGAACCCCGATAGGAGCGGCACTCCCGAGATAGCCAACCAACCGACGAGCATCGTCGCAAACGTAATGGGCATGAACTTCTTCAGCCCGCCCATGCGCTTGATATCCTGTTCGTGATGCATTCCTATGATCACTGACCCGGAGCCCAGGAACAGCAGCGCTTTGAAGAACGAGTGTGTGAAGACGTGGAAGATGCCCGCGCCGAAAGCGCCTACGCCGCACGCCAGGAACATGTAGCCGAGTTGCGAGATCGTCGAATACGCCAGCACCTTCTTGATGTCCCATTGCCCCAACCCGATCGTAGCCGCGAACAGCGCGGTCGCCGCCCCGATGATCGCCATGATCAGCATCGCGGCCGGCGCGTGAGTGTAAATCGAGCTCGCACGCGCAACCATGTACACGCCTGCGGTCACCATCGTCGCTGCGTGTATCAATGCGCTCACGGGTGTGGGTCCGGCCATCGCGTCGGGCAACCAGACGTACAACGGCAACTGCGCGCTCTTGCCAATCGCGCCGACAAACAGCAAGACCGCGATAGTGGTGATGCCTCCAGCGAAGATCGCAGACCAACCGAGCGGGTCGGCGGCTTGCGCCATCGCCCAGGTGAACGCGCCGTGAATGCCGCGGCCGGGATCGTCAAAGTAGAAGATCGTCCCGGCTTTCAGGAACAGCAGCATCACTCCGAGCGCAAATCCAAAGTCGCCGATGCGATTGACGATGAATGCTTTCTTGGCGGCGTCGTTGGCGAAGTCCTTTGTGAAGTAATAGCCGATGAGCAGGTAAGAGCAGAGCCCGACTCCTTCCCAGCCCACGAACATCAGCAAGAAGTTGTCAGCGAGCACCAGCGTCAGCATCGAGAACATGAAGAAATTCATGTACGCGAAGAATCGCCAGTAGCCTTTGTCGCCGCGCATATAGCCGGTCGCGAATACGTGGATCCAAAACGCCACGAACGTGATGAACAGGATGTAGATTGCCGACAGCGAGTCTAATAGCAGGGAAGCATCCGCCCTGAATGCACCGACGCTGATCCAGGTGAACAGATAGTCGTAGAACTTCCGTCCCTGTTCCAACTCGGTGTGATGCTTGAAGAAGACGTAGAACGACAGTATCGCCGACACGGCGACCGTCGAGCAGGCGATCAGCCCAATCAGGCGCTCGCCCATTCGCTTGCCGAACAGGCCCAGGATCGCCGCGCCAATGAGCGGGGCGAGGATTATTGCGGCTAACATTATCTAAGCATCCTTAGCGTCACTGTTCACAGCTTCAGCGTGTCCACTTCGTCAACGTTCAGCGACTCGCGGTTGCGGAAGATCGAAATAATGATCGCGAGCCCGACCGCCGCTTCAGCCGCTGCCACCGTCATCACGATGAAGACAAACAGTTGCCCCCCGACGTCGCCGAAAAAGCCGGACAAAGAAACGAACGTGAGGTTGACCGCGTTCAACATCAGCTCGATGCACAAAAATATCGTGATGGCGTTGCGCTTGATGAAGACCCCGACCGCCCCTATTGTGAAGAGCAGAGCCGAGAGTCCTAAATACCACGCCAATGGGACCATTGCATCTCCAACGGCCGGGAATTGAAAATTGCAAATTGAAAACTGCAAATTGAAAATTGAAGTTGCTCAATGTTGTTCAAATCTGCAATTTTCATTTTGCAATTTTCAATTCCCGCCTCTCACGTTAGTCTCCTTCGCGTCTTGCCAACACCATCGCTCCCACCACCGCCATCAGGATCAGCACCGAAGTTACCTCGAACGGAAGCAGGTAATCGGTGAACAACGCCGTGCCTATGCTCCAGGTTGTACCCACGGCCTGCTCGGCGTTTCCCGGGGGAACCGGCGGCAGTGTGCTCAAACGAATCGGTCGAAGAACGTAAAACATTTCAGCGATCATCAGCCCCGCAAAAGGGATTGCAAGATAACGCAGACCCTTTTGCTTTTCGATTTGAGGCTGGTCCTTCGGCACGTTCAACAGCATTATGACGAATATGAACAGCACCATTATCGCCCCGGCGTAGACGACGATTAGAACCGCGGCGATGAACTGCGCGTGCACGGTTACGTAAAGGGCCGACAGCGCCAGCAGCGTTCCAATCAGCGACAGCGCGCTATAGAGCGGGCTCCGCTGAAGCAGAATGTTCAGCGCGCTCGCGACCGCGATGACGGCGAAGATTATGAATAGTACTTTTTCTTGCACCATGTCGGTCGTCTAGCGCATGAACAAGATCACGGTCGACGAAATGATGATGTTGACTATCGACGCCGGCAGCAGAAACTTCCAGCCGAACCGCATCAGTTGATCGTAGCGGAAGCGCGGCACGGTATAGCGAATCCACATAGCCATGAAGATCAAAGCCAACACCTTTACTGTGAAGTAAACTGGCCCGAGCAACGGCCCGTAGGGCAGCCTCCCTACGAACGGGCCGTTCCAGCCGCCGAAGAAGAGCGTCGTCGATATAGAAGACGCGGTTATGAGATTCAAATACTCCGCCATCTGAAACATCACGAACTTCATCGAGGAGTATTCAGTGTGATAGCCGGCTACGAGTTCCGAGTCCGCTTCGGGTAAGTCAAAAGGAGTGCGATTCGTCTCGGCGAGCGACGCAATGTAGAAGATGATGAAGACCAGAATCAACAGCGGGTAATGAAAGATGTTCCAGGATAGTCCGTGGAAGCCTCGCTGCGCATCGACGATCTCAACTAGGTCGAGCGTACCGGTGTAAAGCAGCACGCTGACGATCGACAGACCCAAGGCTAGCTCGTAACTGATCATCTGCGCGCTCGACCTCAAGCCTCCCATCAGCGAGTACTTGTTGTTCGACGACCAGCCTGCCAGCACGATGCCGTAGACGCCCACCGATGTCAGGGCTAGTACATAGAGCAGTCCGACGTTCATTCGCGTGACGTGCAGCTCGATCGTGTGCCCAAAGAGCGTGATTTGGCTGCCGTATGGAATCACGATGAAGGTCATCAACGCAGGGATCAGCGACAGCGCCGGAGCCAACACGTAGAGCCAGTGGCTTGCCTGAAGCGGAACGATGTCCTCTTTGAAGATCATCTTGAGTCCATCCGCCAAGGGCTGCATTAACCCCCAGAGGCGGAACTTGCCCAGGCCCACACGGTTCGGCCCGACACGCATTTGTATCCAGGCCATGACCTTGCGTTCCATAAGCGTCACGTATGCGACTGCGGTGACTAGTATCAGGAGGATTACGATGGTCTTGATTACCCACTCAAGCAGGAGGTTAGTCATAAGATATGATTGACCAATGGCGAGCTCAAACCCTCACATCATCGGTTCCACTCGAGGATGCCCTTGCGCCAGACGTACACCAGCCCGACGAAGAGGACCACCATAAACACCATCATCTCCCCGTAGAAGACGTACTTCAGATGCCGATACGCTTCGGACTGCACGACGCCGCGAAAAACTACCGCCCATGGCACCAGGAACACGGCTTCGATGTCGAACAGCAAGAAGGCCATTGCAACGAGGTAGAACTTGACCGACTGACGCTCGCGGGCGGTGCCGACCGGCTCAACGCCGCACTCGTAGGGCATTAGTTTCTCGCGGGTCGGGCGGTTCTTCGCTGCGACCTTTGAAAGAATGATGATGACTGCGGCCATGCCGATTGCGATTATGAGAATCAGGAGGACGGGAACGTAGTTGACCATTTTCACCCGGCTCGTCTTTATTCGCTGCTGCGATGCGAAGCGGCCTTCACGCTTGCAGGGAAATTAGCCGCCATTAATGAGTAGGCATCTTATCGCTCGCCGAATTTTAGTGTCAAGCAAGTGACGCTGCGAACCCGCACACTTGAGGTCCTTTGACGTTCGTCGAGCGCGTCGCAAGCGAGAAGAGAAAAGTATTGTTGCTCGGGAGCGGTTCGACTAACATCGTGCCGAACTCAGGTTTAGAGTTGCTTGCGAATTGGACCAACGGCCATGACGTGCGAATACTGTAAGAGCTCGATTGTTGAAAGCGAGATGAATTGCACGAATTGCGGCGCTCCAATCGTACGCGACGGCGCTGCTTTACCGGACTTCCGCTTCTGCCCGCTGTGCCATCGCAAGCTTCTAGCGCTGGGCAGCCCGGCTTGTAACTACTGCGGGGGGCGACTTCCGGACGAATACATCAAGGCTCGCGAAGCCGATCTGAAGCGAATCACGGAAGTCACGGAAGGTGAAGAGTCGAGCGAGGTGGAACGCAAGGTGGATGAGCTTATTCGCCAAACCGCCCGGCGCAAGCGTGGCCAGTCTTCTTCGGCGCTCGGACTGGTCGACATCACGAGCCTCATCGACCTTTTCCGCTAGAGGTCGGGGCTCAGAGTACAGGCTTCAGCCTGCAAACTGCGGCAACCTGAAGGTTGTACTCTGAACCAAACGTGAAGGTCGTACGTTCTCAAGGCTGGGTCTATCCGGCGTATTGAAGCGGATCAACCGACTGATCATTCTCTCTTATCTCGTAATGTACGTGCGGACCTGTCGAGCGACCGGTGCTTCCAGCATTTCCAATCTGATCGCTGCGCTTGACTCGCTGCCCGGCTTCCACCGAGATTCGTGAGAGGTGTCCGTAGCGGGTCGTGATTCCATTGCTGTGATAAACGATGACCAGGTTACCGTAGCCCGCATGAGGAGCGGCATAGATCACCAGTCCGTCGGCCGTCGCCGTCACAGGCGTTCCGAAGTCCACTGCTATGTCGAGGCCCTCGTGCACCTCGCGACCTTCGCCGTTGAAGGGATTGCGCCGCATCCCGAACCCGTCCGTGACGTATCCATTCACGGGCAGCCCCCTGGGGATCGAGGCCAACCGCAGAATGTCAGAACGTAAGCGGTCGTTGATGTGCCGCACTTCGCGCTCGAGATGATCGGCGGCTTTGTCGAGGGCCACCACCGTCTCCGGTCCGCCGATGCCGACCAGTTCGTCAATCTCGGGCGAGTGTTCCATCCTGGCCTTTCGCGCCAGTTCCTTTGATATATCTTCTACGTAGGAGATCTGACCTTTTAATCGGGCATAGGAGTTCTGATAGGCGTCGTTGGTTTGTTTCAGGCTTTCGTTTTCCGACTTGACGGAAAGGTATTTCAGGTTGAGCGCTTCGTGCTGCCCGAGCCGCACCGCTCCGTAGATAACCAGCCCAATACAAAGGATGATGCATCCGGCGGCTGCGCGAAGAAGATTGCGATGAATACTAAGCTGTCTGACTTTCGATGTGCGACTCGGAGAGATCAGGAAGGTATAAACCCGATTATCGTTCGACATTCAGCACTCCTGGAGTCTTTCAGGGTATGTCGAGCTTGCCGCGTCCCAGCGCAATACCCGAACATGATTTGCTACGTGCTTACTAGTGATGGAAGAAACCGCCCAAACAGAATGCGCAGACTATCACACGGGTGAGGCGAAAGGCAACAAGAGGAGGGCCGCTGGGATGCGATTTAAGAAATTCGCAACAATTGGGTAGCGGAAAGAGCCGAGGGGTGGAGGAGCCGAGGGGTGGAGGAGCCGAGGGGTGGAGGAGCCGAGGGGTGGAGGAGCCTAGCAGATTGATCTTCGCCTCTGCTCCTCCGCGCCTCGGCTCCTCCGCGCCCCTACTCCTCTCCCCTCTGCCTCTGCTCTGCTACGCCTGCTGGGTGCTGCGCGGCGATATTATCTTGTAGATGACCCACGCTACCAGCACGAAGAGACCAATGACTATCGCCAAGAAAAGAAGCTTTAGCAAGAAACTGGCTATCGTGAGAATAACCGCGACCAACTTGACGGCTATGACGAAAGCCACCAGTCCGAGTACGAATCTGATAAACCCCATGACTCACCTCCTATCAAAACGTACGACAAACTTCAGCTTGTCGTTTTGCCTAAAGAGCCGACTGCGGAAGCCCGAGACAAACTACCGACGACAAACTGAAGTGTGTCGGACTCCGTTCCTGCTCTCGCCGGTCAGTTGACGAGAGCGTTTGCCTGTGTCTGACGAGCCGGGCTCGCCTGAATGATGATGTTCTTGTAAGAAGTCCTCAACTTGATCGTCGGGCCGTCCAGCCCAAGCTCTCCCACCAGGCTGTTACGCACTTTCTGTTCAAGCTGGCTAAAGCCGATTGGCTGAATCTGCCCGTTGGCGCTTTGGGCGTCGAGGTGGAAGCGGCTCGACTGTGGTAGCACAAGCTTGATCTGGCCGTGGTTGTTCTGGATGTCAATATCGCCGGCCGGTTCAACCGCTGTCGTCAAAGTCACATCGCGATAGCTCGTTTCGACTCGAACGTCCTCAAAAAAGTTCTTCACGACAACATCGCCGTGGGTTGTCTCGATTGCTATGCTGCCTTTTACGTCTTCGGCGCTGACCGAGCATTGCTCAGCCTGGACTTCCAATTCCCCGGCTATTGAAGAGAGCTGAAGGTTGCTATTGGACGACAACACCCGCAAGTCGCCGTTTATGTTCTTGGCGCGAACGTCGGAGTGCGGCGCATCGATCACCAGGTTCGCAGCTCGATTTACATCCACGCTCGCGTGTTCCGTGTTGAGCTCGGCCGTCTGGTCCAGCCCTTGTGCGACTATGCGGCAGAACGGCGCGTTCACCCGCACTGGCCCGGAGATGTCACGCAGTTCGACTAAACCGTTGCTTGCGGTGCTTGCCGTTAGGTCTACGGCTCCGGCTACATTTGAAATACGAGCGCGTTTGGCGCCGGTGACAGTCAAGTCGCCTTCGATGTTCGAAGCAGTAACCTCGCAGTAGCTTAGCGCGAGATTCACGTCGCCTTTGATTCCGGCTAGGTCCGCCTGGCCGTAGCTTGCCTTTGCCGTGAGACCTCCTTGAATCCCGGTAGCGGTGACCGACCCGTAGCTGTCGGTTATCGAGACGCCGATATATGAAGGTACCTCTATCTGAATATCGGTTGTGAACTGTTCGTTAACCTGATCCCGATTCGTTGTGATCGTCAAGCCGTCTGCTGTCTGATTCACGAGAAGGCGAATGCGATCGGCGATTTTGCGCGCGTCCTCCTGGCTCCAGCCGCGAACGCCTTTAGCGAGCGAGGCTCTAACCGTGGAACCGCCTCCCGTAATTTTGACGTTCCCGTAGCTGTTATTCACTGAGACGATCATTCCAGGTTTGATGTCGTTGTTTATGACAGGCTGATCAGT
>JBGQGO010000221.1:0-8609 GCA_041497455.1 Blastocatellia bacterium
AGGAACGCATCATCGGAAGCCGCTGAGGTCCAGGAGAGATGTTCGGCAACGCCATCTCTATTGAGATCGAAACTCACCCCACCTGCTGCATCTGTCAAACTAAAGCCATCTCCGGCTACGTCAACTAAGATGGGAGACGGACAGCATCCGGTACCAGATGACTCAGGTAGAACATCACCGCAAATAACGCCGCCGCACTGGTCGGGCTCCCCACCACCACCACCGCCGTCATCCGGCGGCGGCGGGCATGGGATTACGAAAGGAAACGGACAGACATGTTGGTCGTCTTCACATTCAATGCTGGACCATATCACGTCGGAACAAGCCGGCACACTACAAGACTGGTGCTCGATGCTCGGGACACTACAACCGTTGCACGTATTGGGGACATCTCCTAATTTGTTGTTGCCGCCACAGTAACTAGGACAGCAGACGTCGAGGAGATGAGGCGATGACGAAAGTGAATCACCGAGCGACGAAGGATCGGCAACCACTGCGGGGCGGGTGCGAACTTGAAAGTGCAGCGATTGGTCATTGGACTCCACAGGTATTCTCACATAGATGGACCGGGGCTTCAGTGCTTCAGGGTCCCAAGGATAAGGTACGCCGCCGTTTATGAACCCTGTTCCGTCCCCGAGATTTATGGCTTCTATTATCATGCGTACCCGGTGGCTTGCCTTTGCGGGCGCGTTCCGACTCTGAATATGGTGCTCGTATCCCTTCGACAGTCGTCGATCAACTTTGAGCAGGACTGTCTCTCCCGGGCCAATCGGTTTGTCGTCGGCTGATGGCCGTTGATCGGGATCGATCAGCCTGAGCCGGCCATACTGAAGATTTACACCATATGGATTACCATCGTTGTTTTTATCATCTGGCAGAAGAAGCCCGAAGTAAACTTCGTAGATCGGCTCAGTAGATATATTCTTAGTTCCAAGTTGGACAGCCAATGCAGGCTATGCAAATTCCTGATCGCCGTTATTTCTATCGGCAACGCGAAGCCACAATCTATAACGTCGAGAGTTCTATCCCCATCGTCCTGCAGCCCTTTGCGGTTACCGTCGGCACCGATTTGCGCCAGACCTGCACATAAGATCATCAGGGCTGCTACGATAGGCAGCGACCGTCGTCTAAGAACGTCTAACAAGAGTACGCAGACAGTTGAAGTCCTCATATTGCGCCTCCAAGGAGCTGAACGTGGAAAGACAAAGCTACTCCGGGTCGACAGGCACCCTCACATATCGTATGTATCTACCTGTTGTCCGACGATCGAAGGGAAAAGGAACGCCCCCATTCGCGAATGCTGTGCCGTCACCGAAATTTACGGTTTCTATGATCATTCGCACCCTGTAGCTTGCCTCTTCGGGGACGTTCGAACTCTGAAGATGGCGCTCGTATCCCCGCCATATTCTTTCTTCAACTCTCAGCAGGGTTGATTCTCCCGGTAGTATTGCCTTGTCGGCGTCCGATGCGCGACTATTAGGACCCGCTAGCTCGATCCGGCCATAAAACAAACTTGCACCCCAGTAACCACCGTGCGCTGTGTCCTTATCATCTGGCAGCAGAAGGCCGACATAAAGGCCATAGATGGGCTTGACAGAGACATTCCTTATCTCAAGCTCCAAGTCTTGCATCCAGTGCTTACTCTGGATGTGCCTGACGGCAACTATCTCTACAGGCAGTTTATGGCCGACGTCCAACACCTCCAGAGTCCGGGGCGCAAGATCCTGTCCGTTCCCTTCGCTCTGAGCGCCACAGATATTGGCGGCTGAAATGCCGATGAGCAGTAGTAGAGTCAGCGATCCGCTACGAAATCGGATCCCCATTACCATGATCACCCCTCTTTCAGTCTTACTGAATCTCCCTGCGAACCATCTTCCACGATAGACGGGACAAGTACGAGGGAGACTCCAACGGAGTGAGCTACCTCCGACACGAATTTGGCCCGATGAAGATCGATTCAATCAAAGAGATTCCAACTGGAGTCTTACGACTCAATGGCTCGTCCGTGCGGTGAAACACTCCACGTGCGAAATAATACGCCCATCCAGCTATCTGTCAACTGGTTTTAGTCGTGGTCGACACGATGTCGCGCTCAAGGCTGCCGTGGCGATCCATCACTATGTTTTCTTGCCAAAGCTAAAAGTCAGGATGACCCACCCTACGTCAGCCAGCTTGGATTGCTTCATCGAATCTGTCGATCGCGAAGGCCACATGCTCTCGGTCCACTATCAACGGCCAAGTAAGGCTCAGGCGAAGGCCCTCGCGAAGTTTTTCTCGGTATCGCCCGAGTTGTTCATTTAAGTCAATCTGCCTGGAGCCGACAACTCACCGCCGTTGTAGCGGTCCTCTCCGCATGCTAGATTCAGCCTTGGCCAATGAGTACGGAAACCAAAGATGATCAGGAATCGCCGAATCGGTCTTTGACTGGCGGTAACGACGAGGCCACGGCCATCCCTCCGGATTGGCTCGCGGCGTTCGAGGCGGCGGCTCGCCGTCCGCTCGAAGTCAGAATGCGCTATAGTTTTATTCATACCTACAAGCCTGTAATGGATGACGCAACGTACCGCTCGTTCGACAACATGGAAGACTATCGTCGTTGGTGCGAAGAGAACCTTTTCTCGTGGTTAGGCTACGGCCGCGGTTGAGTCACGCAAACACTTCCGCGTCAACTTCGGCAAAGAACTCATCGTGCAACCGGCGAACGACTCGATCAACGTCGCTTTCATCAATCACGAAGGTCAAGTTTATCTCAGAGGCGCCCTGGCTGATCATGTTCACATTAGTGCTCGCGATTGCCTGGAACAGCCGGGCCGCGACACCGGGCGTGACCTTCAAGTTGTCGCCCACTACGCAGACTATGGCTTTCTCCCGCTCGACCGTCACTTCGCCGATTCCGCTCAAGTCGCGCTTGATTGCCTCGAGCCGATCCGTGTTATCCAGCGTCATCGACACGGACACCTCTGAAGTAGTCACCACGTCGACTGAAGTCTGGTGGCGGTCGAACACCTCAAAGATCGTTCGCAGAAATCCGTAAGCCAGCAGCATACGCGTCGAGGTGACGTTGACGATCGTCACGCCTCGCTTGAACGCGATCGATTTGATCAGGTTGCGCGACGGTCGAGGCATTGCCACTATCAGAGTGCCTTCGCAGCCCGGGTTATGAGTGTTGTAGATGTGAACGGGTATTCCTCGTTCGACTGCCGGCAGAACGGTGCTCGGATGCAGCACCTTCGCGCCGAAGTATGAAAGCTCGGAGGCTTCAGCGAATGAGATCACTCGAATTCGCCTAGCGCCGGGAACGACTCGCGGGTCCGCCGTCATTAAGCCATCGACGTCGGTCCATATCTCGATCGCTTCGGCCCCGAGCGCCGCGCCAATCAACGCGGCCGAGTAATCCGAACCGCCGCGCCCGATCGTCGTCGTAACACCGTCCGCGGTTGAGCCGATGAACCCTTGAGCAACGGGCACGCGGCCGGACTTGATGATCGGATCGAGAGCATCGCAAGTCCGGCGAGTTGTTTCCGGCATATCCGGCGCGGCCCGCGTGAAGCGATCATCCGTGATGATGAAGCCCCGCGAGTCGGCAAGCTCGGCTGGTATTCCACGCGAGCGAAACGCTTGCGCCACGATTACCGACGATAGCCGCTCGCCAAACGAAACGATCGCGTCCTGGCTGCGTGCAGTGAGTTCGCCAAGCGTACCAACCGAACGAGCAAGGTTCTCGATCTCCGCGAACTGACTTTGAACCTCGCGCTCGACCGTTTCGAGCGGGGGTTCACTCGGACCGAGCAGCTCTCGCGCTGTCGTGAGGTGCCGCTCGCGAAGCTCGTTGATGCTCGCCAGCGCTTCATCAAGCCGCCGCTCTTTTGCGGCTCGAGCTATGCGAAGGAGCGCCTCAGTCACGCCCGCCATCGCCGACACGACGACAGCAGGCGCGCGGATCACCCGCCCCGAAACGATCTCAGCGGCTCGAATAATAGCGGCCGCGTCCTCAACGGAGGTGCCGCCGAATTTCATGACTATCATGGGAACCTGGTTTCTCGTCTTCGGTTTCCAGCGACTTGTACCGGGCATTCGGCTAGCGATCAATCGGCAAGGAATCCGCGGGAATCCGTCGGATCAGCGTCATCCGTGGTCTATGCGCGACTAGCAAAGCGATTCCTCCGAACGCATAGACCACGGATGATACTGATCCGACGGATTCCCGCGGATTCACATCTTCACTTGCGAAATGTCCATTACACGCCACTAATGTCTACTGCCCGGTCCGTCCATCTGATTGCAGACAGCTCACGTTTATACCACGCGAACCCGGTAGTCAGTCATGTTTGTTTTGATTGAACACCGAGCGCATTGGTGGACTGTAACATTGAAATCGGCGGTGTCTCGGAAGTCGGGATAGTCTCGTCAGGTTATGATGCGTTGTCCTCTCATTACTTGTGGAGCGCGGATTTCCGCTGTTTCAACAGTTTTTCTATATCCACGAAGCGCGAAACCGTTGAAACGGTTAGGACCGCCCAGGAGTCCCGACACCCAACTGAAGTTGGGTGTTAATGAGAAGCCCGCGCCGAAGAACGCGGGCTTCCTTGTTGTAAGAAAACACTCAACGGGGAGAAGTGCTAGTTCGCCGTAATCGAATCGAGCGCGAGGCTACGCCCTCTCGACCACGGGGCTACGAAGCTTCATCATTTCGCCAGCTACGCAATTCGGTCCGATCATTCACAGCCGACGCTCAAGGAACTCAACTCCCGGCGTCTCGCTTCCGGCCGCGACTGTCGTTTCTCAACCGCGACATCCAGGCCGAAGTCTCGCAGGTCCCTGGCCAGCACCTGTACCGACTCGGCTATGTAGGCCTTGAACCTATCGTCAGTCCCGTGATGTCTCCTCCTCTGAAGTAAGAAGGACATTAATTCTCCGTAGGTCTTTTCTTCATCAATCCACATGATTTGCTCCTTATTCCATAACCCGTTTCAGTCGCCCGCCTCGCTTAGCACTGGCGAATGACCCATTGCGTCAGTCGGACCTTCGAGGCCGGCCGAAAGCTCCAGTGCGAAGTCCGCCGCGGCTTCGTGAGCATAAGCCAGTTCACCATGCTGTGTAAGATCCAGTCCAATTGCCTCTTCTTCTTTGGAGACCCGCAGGCCGATAGTCAAATCCACGAGCTTTAATATGGCGGTCGTGCCCGCCGCCGCGATCAGCCACGCGAAACCAACTGCTATCAACTGGTTGATTACTTGATGGGGGTTCCCGTCTACGGCGCCGGCCGGAAGCGCGTTTCCGCTTGCGTCTTTGAAGATTGGGTTGATCGCAGCCGTGGCGAACACGCCGGTCAGCACCGCACCTATAGTGCCAGCGGCTCCGTGCACTCCGAACACATCCAACGAATCATCGTATCCGAATCTCCGCTTGACCACCGCGGTCATCACGTAACAAACGGCGCCGGCGATCAGGCCAAGCAGCAGCGCCGAAGCCGGGCTCACGAACCCTGACGCCGGCGTGACGGCTACGAGACCCGCGACCGCGCCCGTAATCGCTCCCAGGACCGACGGCTTGTCGGTCCTCGCCCATTCGGCGGCCATCCATCCGAGCGCCCCGCTCGCTGCAGCGAAGTGCGTCGCGACAAAAGCGGTCGTCGCAAGGCCCCCCGCCGAAACCGCGCTGCCGGCGTTAAAGCCAAACCAGCCGACCCACAGCAAACACGCTCCGATGAAGCTGAGGATCAGATTGTGCGGCGGAGATTGGAGAGATGGGTAGCCTATGCGCCTGCCAATATAAATCGCGCAAACCAGCGCCGAGACTCCCGAGCTGATATGAACTACGGTTCCGCCGGCGAAGTCCAAAGCAGGAAATCTTCCGCCAAGCGCCGCGTTGAGCAGCCCGCCCTTGCCCCACACCATATGCGCCAGCGGGGCGTAGACGAAAAGCGACCACAGCACTGTGAACGCCAGCATCGCACTGAATTTCATGCGCTCGGCGAATGCGCCGGTTATCAGAGCTGGCGTGATGATCGCAAACATCAACTGAAACATCATGTAAGTCTGGTGCGGGATAGTCGGGGCGTAATCGGCGTTGGGCGCGATTCCCACGCCTCTGAGCAAAACGTGGCCAAAACCACCAATGACGGCGTCGCCTTCGCCAAAACACAGACTGTATCCGCACACGAACCACAACACCGTCACGACGGCCATCAAGACAAAGCTCTGCATCATAGTCGCGAGCACGTTCTTGCGGTTCACAAGCCCACCGTAGAACAGCGCCAGACCCGGCCCGGTCATAAGAAGCACCAGGGCGCAACACACCAGCATCCATGCGTTGTCGGCCGATCCCTGGGCCGCGGCGACGGCGTCTTGAAGCTTCTTGATCTGATCGTCCCCGGTGTTGTTCTGAGCATAGGCTGCAACCGGGAAGCCGATCGCCAAGACTGCAAAAACCAGAACACTGATTTTTCTCGTGAGCCTCATTAGCACCTCCGGAAGAGTCGAACCCCGCAGGCCAATGGCCAAACAGTCGTCGGCAACCGGTATGCCACGTGCAAGCGAGGTCAATGCGCTTCTATCGCAACGTTTTCTTCGGGTTTTTCAGCCGGGGCGGGGAGGGGAAAGTTAGGATGGCCTACAGAATTGTCGGCGTAGCACCCTTCACCGACAAATTTGTAAGACGAAGCGCGTGTCCGACAATCAAACTAAGACATCGCCGGCTACCGAAAGCGCTGACAGTCTATTGTGTACTTCTTGACCTTGTAACCGAGTATTCGCTCGGTGGTATCAAGAAGTTTCGCCGCCCGGGCGCGGTTGCCGCGAGCGGTCTTCAACGCGTCCTGGATCAGGTCTCTCTCGTAAGCCTCGATGGCAGATGTCAGCGACAGCCGGGTCACCGTGTCGCTCGCCGAGGCGGTCTGAAGCGTGGGTGGCAGATGATGTCCGTGAATTACGTTTCCGTCACATACCAGCAGCGTGCGCTCTACGCAGTTCTCGAGTTCGCGCACGTTGCCCGGCCAGTGATAAGACGTGAGCATATCGATGGCCGGCGTTGAAATCCGCTTGATGCGCTTATGATGCTGGCGCGCGTATTTGTCAACGAAATGCTCAGCCAGCTCGAGAATGTCAGGCCTCCTCTCACGGAGAGGCGGGAGATAGATTGTGAATACGTTGAGGCGGTAGTACAGGTCTTCGCGAAACACGCCTTCGCGTATCGCACGCTCGAGATCCTTGTTAGTCGCCGCGATGAGGCGCACATTCGACTTGATTGTTTCGGTCCCGCCAAGGCGCTCGTATTCGCGCTCTTGAAGCACGCGCAGCAGCTTGATCTGAGTAGCCTGGCTCAGCTCGCCAATCTCATCCAGAAAGAGCGTTCCGCCTTCAGCCATTTCGAAGCGGCCCTTCTTGCGGCTGCTGGCTCCAGTGAACGCGCCCTTTTCGTAGCCGTACAACTCCGACTCGATCAAGCTCTCCGGTAAGGCCGCGCAAGCTACCTTTATGAAAGGCTTGCTCGCACGCGGCGAATTGTAGTGAATCGCGTGGGCGATCATCTCCTTACCCGTACCGGACTCACCGCGAATCAAGACCGTCGTGTTCGTGGGAGCAACCTGCGAGATCTGCTCGTAGACCTGCCGCATCGGGCCGCTGTTGCCGATGATATTCGTGAAGTCGTAACGCTGCTTGAGCTCCTGCCGGAGGTGTATGTTCTCGTCGAGCAAGCGCTGCTTCTCGAGCTCGACCATCTGATGGACCTTGAGGCCTTGAGCGATCATCGAAGCGACGACCCGCAGGAACTTGACCGCCCGGTCGTAATCGCGATCCTTCTTGTAGCGCAGCACCCCCGCCAACGCCCCGACCGATTTGCGGTTCAGAGTTATCGGCACGCAGATGAAGGTGATCTCTTGCCTGCTCAGCTTCTTCGTTTGGGCCGCGCGCCCCAGGAACAGCGGCTCGTTACTCGCCTGCGGAACTACAACTGGTTTGCCGCTCTCGACGACTCGTCCGGTGATTCCCTCTCCCAACTGATAGCGCGCCCGTCGGCCTTCCGGCGTAAGACCACACGCCGCTTCAATATGGATTTCGCGCGAGTCAGGACGAAGCAGCGTAACGGCGCTGCTGACAAAACCATGGTGATTCTCGAGTATTTCGAGGACACGGTGCAGGGCGGCTTTCTGGTCGAGCGTGCCCGACAACGCCTGGCTGATTTCGACAAGCGTCGTCAGTTTTCTTATCTCACCGGTCTGATCAGATCTTGTAGCCATCCAGTTCAGCCCCTGAACATCGATCCTACAGTATTGTCGCCGCTTCGCTAGCAGCCGACATTATTGTAGCTCGGCGGCCCGCTCGTCAAATCATAGATCAACCTGCAAAGTGAGCGAATCGCCTGGCAAGATCGGCCTTACGCAGGCTCTGAGGCTACAGGCAAACAGTTATGTCGAGCAAGCCGTATTCCTACAGCTCTGTTGGATGGTTTTTTCACTCTGAATAAGTGAATAACCAACTCTGATCGCCAAAGTCCTCAGCTATGGTACTGGCGTTGCTCTAGGCAAAGCCCCGTAGGGTCGTATGCGTTTTTGCTCCACTCTCTTTTTCGAACCGAGGCGGCTGGCCGTGAGCTGCCCGATGGACTCC
>JBGQGO010000222.1:0-8597 GCA_041497455.1 Blastocatellia bacterium
ATGGCATGTCAGCAGATCGAGACGGCCATCGCCATTGACATCCACCAAAACCACTCGCCCGGAACCTTCGCCAACAACGACAGGTGAGCCGGGCGCAGGACTAAACAGCGGGCCTTTTGAGTGAGCTTGAATAGCCCAACCGGTCGCGACAAACACAACCAAGACAAGAATTCGGGTCATAGAGTTTTACCTCTTTCAGTTTTTGTGCGGGGAAGCTATTGGATTTCCGGCCAACCGCCGGCTCGCTGGCCACCAAGTCGCCAGCAAGCCGACAGTTGGTCCGTTCGCAAGTTAGACGGAGATGGGGATTGTTTTTCTTCCATCAGCCAGAAGAATCTCGCGGTATCGCAACTCGCCTTCCCATTCCTGCCGCCAGTTTCAATCGGCCCATCAAGTGCAGCCACCAAATTCCCGGCTTACCCGCTTTGGCCATCCCGGTTCGCTCGCCCAACAACAGCGGCTCAAAGGCTAGCGGGACAGTGACGCGCTTCGCGCAGCTTTTCATAGATGTCGTATCGAAATATCGAAGCGCCGCGAGTGCCCGGCGTGCCCGGTATGAAAGTTCCGCGCATGCCGTTCGTCCTAAACGCGCGTTCGGCTTGCCATTCAAACAGGACCAACCGTTCCGGTTCGGTGACCGGCAACGTCTTCAATAAGATAGCATCCACGACGCTGAACAGCGCTGTATTAGCGCCGATTCCCAAGGCTAGTGATAGCACGGCAACGGCGGTGAAGCCTTTGCTCCTGAACAGCATTCGAGGGAATCAACAAACTACATTGGCGAGGCGGATATCAAGGGATTCTTCGACAATGTAGAGCACGACCGGATGAACCGGCGGAGTCAGCGAAGGAGCTACACGTGGGCAGAGTTCAAGGAGTTGCTGAAGTTGACCTCTACTGTCGAGCGCAAAGGACCATCTGAGGAGCCGTGTGCGTTAATAGCGCACGCACGGTTCTGAGAGGGGCAGGGGACAACTGGTGTATGGTTGAAGTATGGTGGCACCGCCGGGAAACCAGGCGGCCAACAGAGAAAACAAACCTCGACCTGCTGCACCGCGAGAAACCTGCCTACTCGCCCGCTAAAATCTGACGCGCACCCCAGTTTTGAGGCTCGGTTGAAAAGCTTTCAATGCATCAGCTATAGTTCAGGTCTTTTGTTATGAGCAAGAAAGTTCTCTTTATAGGCCTTGATGGCGCCACGTTTGACGTGCTTGACCCGCTGATCGATCGAGGCTTGATGCCTCGATTGAAACAGTTCATCGACGAAGGAGTTCGCGGGCCGCTCGAGACGACCATTCCTCCAATCACTCCGACGGCCTGGGTGTCGTGGATGACTGGCAAAAACCCCGGCAAACACGGCGTTTTCGAGTTCCTCCTGAGGCGAAAGGGAAGCGGCGCGCTGCCCGATACGCCCGTGAGCTCGCGCTCACGTGACGGGCTGCCGTTTTGGGATTTGCTCGGCCAACTGGGCAAGCAAGCGATCGTTACCAACGTCCCGTGTACTTACCCGCCGTCGATGGTCAACGGCGTGATGATCTCGGATTTTCTGACGCCGCGCGGCCGCCGGGATTTCACCTATCCCGAGAGTCTGGTCGAAGAGGTCGAAAGCCGATTCGGTCCGTACGAGCTTTACATCACCGAAGTCTACACGCCGGGCAACGTCGATAAGATACTCGATCAGCTCTTCACCGAGCTCGAATACAAGACCAACGTCAATCGCTACCTGATGGAACAGTACGGCTGGGATGTGTTCGCGACTCACTACTGGGGAACCGACCGCTTCCAGCATGAGCTCTGGCACTTGCTTGATGAAACGCATCCGTTCTTCGACCGCAAAGAGCACGACGCTCACATAAGCCGCATACACGAATACTGGCACGCGGTGGATTCGACTCTCGGCGAGCTGATTGACGACGTGGGGGATGACACGACGGTTTACATGGGTTCCGATCATGGCTTCGGCCCGATCGAGAAGTTCCTCTGCTTCAACGTGTGGTTGATCGACGAAGGCCTGCTCGTTTTGAAGCGCGACGCGATGACTCTATTCAAGCGCGCGCTTTTCAGGCTCGGTCTCACGCCTGACCTTGCATATCGTTCGGCGATGAAAATGGGGCTCGCGCACCTGCGATTGTCGGTGGGGGTGACAAACCGTTCGAAGCTGATGAAGCTGGCGAATCTGCTGATGCTCTCGCTTGAAGACGTCGATTGGTCGCGCACGGTCGCGTTTTCGAAAGGGAACTACGGGCAGATATTCATCAACGTTCGTGGGCGCGACGAGCACGGCATCGTCGAACCCGGAGCCGAGTACGAGAAGGCGTTGGGCCAAGTCATCGTCAAGCTCCGAGCACTCGTTGATCCCGAAGCCCACCAACCTCTGATCGGTCCGATCTGGCGCCGCGAAGACTTGTACACCGGCCCGCACATCGACGAAGCGCCAGACATTCAATTCCTGCCAAGCGACATGACTAACAAGCCGCTTGGTACGCTTGACCTCACGTCCAACAAGTTCATTACACCGGTCTACGGCAACTCGGGCGATCATCGAATGCACGGCATAGTGTTGGGGCGCGGGCCGGAGCTTCGACGCGGCGTGCGAGTTGAAGGCGCTCGCATTATCGACTTCGCGCCGACGATTCTGCATTCGTTCGGCGTCGAGGTTCCGTCAGACATGGATGGCCGCGTGTTGGACGAGATCTTCACCGAGGAGTACCTGACCGAGAATCCAGTGAGAGTGTCGGAGACGATCGGTCTTGATTATGACGCCCCCGACAAGTCGCCAGCGATGACCGAAGAGGAGAGCGAAGAAATTCGCGCGCGGCTGAGAGGACTCGGCTACTTGGGATAGAAATAGAAAATGAAAAATCGAGAATAAAAAATCGCAAATCGCAAATCGCAAATTTGCGATTTGCGATTTGCGATTTTTTATTTCCTATTTTGATTCCTTGGGTAAGGTGACTGTCCCGATTGACCTTTATGCTATTCGATACTATCTCAGCCGTCCTTCCGGCTTACAACGAAGAAGAGAACATTGAGACCGCTACGAAGCGAGTGGCTGACGTGCTTCGTTCGCTCGACTTGCGCGATTGGGAGGTCATCGTCGTCGATGATGGTTCGGTGGATCAAACAGCGCAGATAGCCGATCGGCTCGCCCTCGAAGATCCCGCGCACATACGAGTTTTTCATCACAACCCAAATCGCGGGTATGCCGAAGCGCTGAAGACCGGCTTCACCAATGCCCGACATCAACTCATTTTCTACACCGACTCGGACAATCAGTTCGATGTTCGCGAGATCACCAGCCTGCTGCCGCTCATCGAAGAGGCCGACATCGTGAATGGGTTTCGCATCTACCGCTTCGACCCGTTGACGCGGTTGGTCTTATCGTGGGGCTTCAATCTATTAGTGAGGATCATATTCAGGATCAAGGTCCGGGACATCGACTGCGCGTTCAAGCTGTTTCGCCGGGAAGTGTTTGACAAGGTGACGATCGAATCGAAGAAGTTCTTCGTGGATGCGGAGGTGCTGGCGAAAGCGAGATACTACGGTTTTCGAATGGCCGAAGTAGGAGTGCGGCACTATCCCCGGCCGGCGGGCCGCTCGACCGTTCGCGCGAGTCATATTCCTGCTACGCTTATGGAGCTTGCGCGCATTTGGATTAACATACATTCCAAGCCTCGAGGCAAGCGCTAATCAGGCATGACGCCTCACAACGCAGAACAAGCCACGTCAGACGTAAAGCTCGCGGAGAATCGCCGCGGACTAAACCTACGCGGGTTGGTGCAGGCGCTGATCGGCATTGTCGCGCTCACGCTGGTGGTTATGAGGTCGGACGCGCACGGCTTGATGGAAGCGCTCAGGAACACACGCGTGGCTTACTTGCCGCTTACCGTAGCGGCGTCGTTCGCGGTGACGTGGTTGATGGCATATCGATGGCGGGCGATTCTCGCCGCTAGACAGCTTCACTTCAGCACGCGGCGTCTGTTCGGCTATTACCTGATCGGCATCTTCTTCACGAGCTTCGTTCCGGGCGGCGGTGTGAGCGGCGACGTCGCGCGGTTGATCTACGTCGACCGTGAAGTGCGCGATAAGGCGTTGGTGCTTTCTACCCTGGTCTACGAACGACTCATCGGGGTTTTCATTTTGTTGTTGATCGGCCTGGCGGCGACGCTGATGACTCGCGCTTACGGGCAGACGAACCCAATGATCTACGCCAGCGAAGCGATCCTGGCGCTGGCGTTCATCGTTATCGCGACTTTGATGAGCGGGTATGTTTCTTCGAGGCTGGCGCGATTGATCAGGGCGATAGGCCGGCGGATTCGAACGGTGCGATTAGCCGAAGCCGCCGCGCGGACGCTCGAATCGATCTCGGAGTTGAGGCGGGATGGCGCTTTGCTGCTTCGAACGTCGATGATTTCGGTCTTGATCCGAATCGTGTGGAGCCTCGGATGTTATGTGGTCGCCTGGGCGATGGGATTGCCGATAGGACTGCTGACTCTGTTCGCATTCATATCGTTGGTCGATCTTGTAAGATTGATGCCTATATCGGTTGGCGGGTTAGGAGTGCGCGAGTGGGCGGTCATCGTGCTGTTCGCAAACCTGGGCATCACGCGCGAGCAGGCGCTGACGTTCTCTATCCTCGCGTTCGCGCCTATTTATCTCAACGCCATCGTTGGCGGCCTGCTGTACATTTCGAAGGCGAGAGTCAGGCGGGCGGACGTCACTCATTAACACCTCACTTTTCAGTGAGGTGTTGGGGGTGGCGGGCTGCGCGCCCGGCTCGCCAGCACCCAACTGAAGTCGAGTGTTAATGAGAAGCTGCTATCGAATTGGCTGTTACGGGTTCATCACTGCCTGCGGATGTACAGGGATTCGTACTTGAAGGACTCGAGCTTATCGTAGTGATCTTCAACCCACTTCTCGAGTTCCGCGCGATGATTCACTTTTCTCAATCGTGATAGCGACACGAGCTTCGGCGCCTGCGCGTCCATCTCGTCAATCAACACGCTGAAGCTTGTATTTCGTCGCGCGGCGGCAAAGTCGTCTGCGCCCCAATCCAGAAAAACATAGGGATTAAGATTCGGCCTGCCCAGCAGCGTCAGTATCTCGACCGTGCCGTGAACATAGATATGGTCGTCAGGTCCCAGAAGACTGGAAACGGCTTCCATGGCTTTGTCCTGGTCCTTCAGCGTCCAACCTTCGAGTTTGTATGCGGCCGAGCGATAGAGACCAAGCAGCAAAATCACAACCATCGCGAAGCCCGGCACAATGACCTCCAGGCGAAGCAGTGATGCGCTGTTTTTGGCGAACCTGCTTTGCGCCGCGGCTCGCCCAGCTTGCACGAAAAGCCAGGCTGCAAATATGCCTACGAATGGGACTAATGGAATCAGGTCCGGTCCACCCTGAATGTTGATGAAGCAGAAACCAAGATAGATCAGAGGAGGAATCACGATGGCGTCCCTGAACAGGTCCGGCGCACGAAACGCTCCCCTTTTCTTCGCCCTCAACTTCTCGACCAAAAAAATCAACAGCCCAAGCGCGCTTCCGCAAAGCAGAACGATGTCCGGTTGAAACACTCTGTGCATTATCTTCCAAAAGTGGTCAGTGGCCTCACCCAAACTCCTCTTAGCAGCGGGGCCGAACACGCTGTAGTTGTACGTGATCGTCCAAGCCCACATCTCGCCCAGCACGCCGCGCGAATAAAAATATGCGAGCGTCACAGCCAAAGGGGTGATCGCTCCGGCGATCACCTTCAAAGCGCGCAGGTCGCGCCAGCTCGTCAGATAACGAGAGAACATCAGAAACGCCACACCTGCGAACATCAGACCCGGCTGCCAGCACAGGCACGACAGCATCGAACAGAACCCCGCCCAGAACGGCCTGTCTTTCGCAATCAGCAAGAGCGAAAGCATTCCAAACACCATCATCGGCAGTTTTGGCTGGGTGCCTCCGATCATCATCTCGACATAGCTGGAGAACATCAACGGAATCAGAGAGGCGATCAGTCCCGCCGCGCGGCTTCGAAAATAGGCTTCAGCTACAAAAAAGGTCACCGCCGAAAGGAGTCCGACCAACAAGACGTGGAACAACCGGACGGCAATGATGTCTCTCAGCCCGACAGCCTTGCCTATTACCATGGCCAGCGCGCTCAACTGCGGAGCGAGCGGCCCCTTGATATCAACCACATCTCGGTACGGGATCTGGCCCCGCAGGATTGATTGCGCGATGTAGTCATAGATCGCCGCGTCGCCGCCTTCCGGTTGGCTAAAGGGGCGATACATCATCGTTATGGCCGCGCCCAACAGCAAGGCTAACAGGGCGAGCTTTCGCGAATCAGTCGCGCGCGCCCGTTCCAGCCAGACAGTCAGTGACTTTTTGTCTGTCATTTCAGCGCTGCCTTCGCAGGTATATCCCCTCGTAGCCGGGCAACTCCATCTGATCGTAGCGATCCTCAACCCACTGCCTCAACTCAGCACGATGCGCGACTTTGCCGGCCCGCGAGATCGCCACGACCTTCGGCGACGATGATTCCATCTCGTCGATAATCGCTCGGAACCCGCCGGGTGCTTGTTTCGCAATCCAATCATCTTTGCCCCTGTCCAGGAATATGTAGGGGTTCAGGTTTGGCTTGTTCAGCAACACTAGTATCTCAACCGTTCCATGCACGTAGATCCTGTCATCCGGCGCAAGGACTCTCGAGATAGCCGCGAACTCCTTCTCTTGATCTTGCAATGTCAGCTCGGATTCAACTTTGTAAATCAGCGAGCGGAAAATGATCAGCGCGAATAAAACAACAAGCGCAGCGGCGGGCAGGTTCCGCGCGAATCTTCGTGCGGATCGCGCTTCGCCGAGCTTCACGATGAACCATCCTCCAAACATTCCAATGAATGGGAACAGCGGAATCAGATCGGGCCCCGACTGGAAGTTAATCAAGCAGAAGGCCAGATAGATCAGCGGCAGAATCACGATCGCGTCTTCATGCAAGCACGGCGACTCGAACGCTTTGCCGTCTTTGAGTCTTGCTTTGACTCGCTCGATCGCGAACAGGACTAGACCTGCCACGCTGAGCGCCACGAGCACAAGGTCCCATCTGAAGACCCGAACCGACACCCTCCACAGAAGGCCCACCGTCTCTCCTATGCCTTTTGCAGTTTCCGGCGCGTAAACCCTCAAGTTATACACGACGGTCCACGTCCAAAAATCCGCCAGGGCCCCAATCGAATAGAAGTACAAGAGCAGCACGGCCAAAGGAACAAGTGCTCCCAGCAGTACCTTCATCGCCGCAAGATCGCGCCAGTTGGTCAGGTACCTGGAGAACATCAACACCGCGACTCCGGTGAACATCAATCCGGGCTGCCAGCACAAACACGCCAGCATAGAAAAGAGCCCCGCCCAAAACGGTTTTCTTTTTGCAATGAGCAGCAGCGAAAACAGGCCGAACAGAATCATCGGCAGCTTGGGCTCCGTTCCGGTCACCATCCACTCGGTGAAGTGGGTGGGCGTAAGCGGAATGAGAAAAGCAATACACGCAGCCAGGCGGCTGCGCAGATATGCAGCGGCTACGAGGAACGTGATCGCCGATAGCGATCCGGCCATCAAAACATTCAGCAGCCTGACCGCTATTACGTCGCTCAGTCCGGCTGATCGGCCGATCAATATCGCCGCTGCGCTCAGATATGCGCTGAGCGGCGACTTGATCTCGACCACGTCGCGGTAAGGCGCCTGACCTCGCACGATGCATTGAGCGACGTAGTCCCAGATCGCCTCGTCTCCGCCTTCGGGCTGATTCCACGGGCGGTGCATCAGCGTTACCGACAGGCCTATGAGAAAAGCGGCTAGCGCAAGCAGCCTTAGATTCGGAATTCGCGCGAGCCGAGACCAAATGTTCTCGGGCGTAGTATCGACGCCGGGCGCCACGATGCTTGAAGGATTAGTTTTCAATCGATCCTGACCAATGTTGAGCATGGACATCCAAAACGCGGCGTTGAGCAACTTTGATTATCGGCTTTGTTTTCCTCTGATTCATAACGACGGGATCTAAGCTGGCCCGACACTAGTGACTTGTACCGGGCATTTCGCCAGCAAGAAACCGGCAAGAAATCCGTGCAAATCCGCCGAATCCGTTTCATCCGTGTTCTATGCCTTTGGAACGATCGCTTTTCTACGGCAGTATAGACCACGGATGACACTGATCCGACGGATTTACGCGGATACCACATCTTCACTCGCGAAATGTCTGTTACACGCCACTAGTTTCGCTCCTCTGACTCCCGGCTGGTGTAGCCGCCCAACTCACCGAAGAACTCATAGCGCTTTGGTTTGATCGCAAGATAGCGCGGGTCGGCGCCCGTGTAATAAATGAGCAGATTGCCGTAGGGCGTATTCCACATCTCGCCAAGCAGATGATACCCACCGGCGGCTTTTTCGGCTCGTTCGGGCAGGGCATTCGGGCGCGTCACGAGCGCATAGTCCTTACCGTCGATGTCGGCATACGCCTCTTCTTTGACTCGGTTCTCGATCGTGGCAAAGCAGCTATCCTTTTCGGGAAACGCCAGCCAGACGGAAGGATTTTTGACGGCAACCGGGCAAAGATCTTCAGG
>JBGQGO010000223.1:0-8585 GCA_041497455.1 Blastocatellia bacterium
CACGGGCGGCGCCCTGATGATCCTCGAAGGACCAAGGGTGTCGCGAGTTCAGGTGCCTGCGCCTGCCGATCCTTCAAAACGAAAAGTGCAGGGTGACGGATGGACGCTCGAGTTGAGTGAAGGTTGGAATCTCGTACCCGGCGCACGAAAAGGCGACTACGAAATAAAGAAGAGCGAGTGAGCGCGCGCTACGCGCCCAGGTACGCCTCGCGGACGCGCTGGTCATCGAGCAGCTCGCTGCCCGCGCCTTCAAGCACTACCTTGCCGTTCTCGAGCACGTAAGCCCGATTGGCAAGCTTCAAGCTCTGGTGAACGTTCTGCTCTACCAAGAGCACGGTGATGCCTTCGCGATTGATCGTCTGAATAGTTTCGAACATCTCGCGCACGATGATCGGCGCCAGACCGAGGCTGGGCTCGTCGAGAATCAACAAGCGCGGCCGAGCCATAAGCCCGCGAGCGATCGCCACCATCTGCTGCTCACCCCCCGAGAGCGTCCCCGCCATCTGACCCTCGCGTTCTTTCAGCGGAGGGAAAAGCGCGAAGACCTTCTCGAATGATTCTGCGCGATGCCGGCGAGCTTCCTTACTGATCGCGCCGAGCTCGAGATTCTCTTTGACGCTCATCAACTGGAAGAGCCGTCGTCCCTCGGGCACGTGAGCGATGCCGCGCGCGGCGATCTCGTGAGCAGGCAGCCGGTCGATGCGTTCGCCGGCAAAAGTGATCTGTCCGGCGGCGGCGCGCACTACGCCTGAGATTGTCTTCAACGTAGTGCTCTTCCCTGCTCCGTTGGCGCCGACAAGCGTGGCTATCTCAGCTTCTCGAACCGCGAATGTTACGCCCCACAGAACCTGAACGTCGCCGTAACGTGCAGTCACGTCCTTCAGAGCAAGCAGTGTGTTATTCGTCAAATCGATCTCCGTTATAGAGTCGCGTTGCGATAAGGCGCACCAACGCGCAGTGAATATAAAGGCCCAACGGTCACGAGACAAGTCCGTCTCTCGGATCCGATTTGGACTGCGGCTGCCTATTTGGAGTGCGCCGCCTGTTCCGCATTCAACGACTATCGCATGCGTGGCGGCGCTTTTGTTTGCGTGTAGAAGACACTACCAAGAGGCCTGGTTCTGAGGTCGCTCCCTCTAAATAGGCAAAAGCGCCGCCACCCATGCGACAGTCGTTGAACGCGGAATAGGCGGCGCACTCCAAATAGACTCGCGGCTTCGATTGAGGGCAAACCGGCTTTGATATAAGATTGCACGGCAAAGGAGTACTTCTTATGCGGTCAAAGGTTCATTCGCTTCTCCCTGTCTTCCTTGCCGTTGTTCTGGTCGCGCCGATCATGTCAACGACTCGCGCCGCACAGCAGCCGCCTCAAGCACCCGCGCAGGCATTCGAGCCGCTCGTCAATCGAATTCGCGACGGCCTCATGCTCGACGAAGCACAGGCCGGCGAGCTGCGAAAGCTTCTTATGAAGCACGCGCCGAAACTGATGGAGCTTCGCAACCGCGCGCAGGCGAATCCATACGCGCCCGGGCTTCAGCCTGAGGTTCAAAAGGAACAGAAGGCGATTCGAGAAGAGCTAAGCGAACTCCTCGACGAAGATCAGAAAGGCAAGCTCGCAGGCGTCGACTTCCGTCAGCTTGTTCCGCTCGGGCCGCCGTTCGTTGTAATCAACATTCTTCCGCGTATCCGCATCGAGTCGAGCACGGTTAAGCTCGCAACCGCCGAACGATTGATACCCGCTCCGGCCGCAGCAGCGAAGGGACGCGTCACACGTTTGACTGAAGACCAGAAGATACTTCACCTGCTAAACCGCATAACCTTTGGCCCGCGCCCCGGAGACATCGCGCGCGTGAAGCAACTCGGTATCGAGCGCTTCATCGAAGAACAGTTGCACTCCGAGACGATTGACGATTCAGACCTCGCGAAACGATTAGAGGTTTTGCCGACTCAGCGAATGGCGTCAGCCGAACTGTATCAGTTCTATCCGCCGCCGCAGGCCGCGGAACAGCGCGCCAATGACAAGAACCCGCTGCCGATTTTCGGGCGTCCCCAGCAGGTCACCGGCGAGCTAATTCAGCAGAAGATTGTGCGCGCGGTGTCGACCAACCGGCAGTTGCAAGAAGTGCTCACTGATTTCTGGTTCAACCACTTCAACGTATTTGCGCAGAAGGAAGCCGATCAGTGGTTCGCGACCAGCTACGAACGCGATGTGATTCGCCCGCGGACGCTAGGCAAGTTCCGCGACTTGCTGCTGGCTACTGCCGAGAGTCCGGCGATGTTGTATTACCTCGACAACTGGCTCTCATCTTCGCCCGATTCCAAGCAACCGCGTCCTCCGGCGGCAATACGCCCGCAAAACGGGCAACCGCCAAGACCGGCTCCTGGAGCCAATCCCAAGCCACCCGAGGGCGTGATGCCTGCGCCGGGTTCCGACCAAAACCCTTCGATAATGACAAAGAAGGACGGGGACCAGAATCCGCAATCCGCAATCCGCAATCCGCAATCTCCGCCAAGACCTCCCGCGCGTAAGCCCGGCATCAATGAGAACTACGCTCGCGAGCTGATGGAGCTTCACACGTTGGGCGTCGATGGCGGCTACACGCAAAAGGACGTGCAAGAGGTCGCGCGCTGCTTCACAGGGTGGACCATCGATCGTCCATTCCAGGGAGGCGGGTTCGTGTTTCGTCCGTGGATGCACGATGACGGCGCGAAGACGGTGCTCGGCGTTACGATCCCGGCGGGCGGCGGAGTTAACGATGGACTGCGCGTGATCGAGATACTCTCGAAGCATCCTTCAACCGCGCGGTTCATCTCGAAGGAGCTATGCCAGCGATTTGTATCCGATGATCCGCCTGCGCAACTGGTCGAGCGCGTTGCGCAAGTCTTCCTCAAAACCGACGGCGACATCCGCGAAGTCATTCGCGCAATCGTCACCTCAGCGGAATTCAACTCGCCGGCGGTGTTCCGAGCGAAGATAAAATCGCCGCTCGAATTGGCCGCGTCGGCGATTCGCGCGCTTGATGGCGACACCAACGGCGCGCCCGCGCTTCACGAGTGGATTCGAAGGATGGGAGAGCCGCTTTATCAGTACGCGTTCCCTACCGGCTACGGAGAGGACTCCGCGAAGTGGGTGAACACAGGCGTGTTTTTCAACCGGATCAACTACGCGGTCGCGCTGGCGAACAATCAGATCAACGGAACGAGCTACGACCCGATGCGGCTGGTCGCAACCGAGGTGCTTGCAAACGCGGACACGCTAACGAGCCAACTCGCCGGGTTGATCGTTCACACCGAGCTCTCACCCGACAGTCTTCGTGCAGTTCGCGCGGGCTTGGCGGAGCAATCGGCGCCAGTGACGGCGGCAAGCGCGCCGCGTCCAGCGATGAACAGCGGAGACCGGCCTGAGATGGTTCCGGTGAGAGCCGCCGCGGCGGATATGAATCCCGATCGCCGCCGAATCGCTCAACTGGTCGGCTTGTTGATGGGCACGACGGAATTTCAAAGAAGATAGGATTTCCCGCGAAGCTTCTTTGCGTCTTTGCGGCGGCTTTGCGACTTTGCGCGAAGGTCCTCCTGCTTCCCAGAGCGAGTGAGGTCGCAGCGACTGCCGTCAGCTTCCTGGCCAGAACACACATATGCCAATAACCAAACTCGGAATCGGATTCATCGGAAGCGGGTTCAACACTCGCTTTCACATAAGGTCGTGGGTAGGCGTGCGCGACGCCGACGTTCGCGGGGTCTGGAGCCCTAACCCTAAACACGCCGAAGAAGCCGCAGCTCTCGCGCGCTCATTACGCGTCGGCGACGCGAAAGCGTTCAACTCCATCGAAGAGATGATCGCCGACCCCGGCATCGATTGCATCTGGCTGTGCGGGCCCAACCACATGCGCATTCCGAACATGGAAGCGATCGTCAACGCGGTCACTTCAGGCAAAGGCAAGCTCATCGGGATCGCTTGCGAGAAGCCGCTCGCTCGCAACGTCGCCGAAGCCAAACGCATGGTCGAGCTTGTCGAGAAGAGCGGTCTCTTGCACGGCTATCTCGAGAACCAATTATTCACGCCGGCCATTCAACGCGGGCGCGCGCTGATCTGGGCGCGAGGCGCGGCGCTCACCGGGAGGCCTTATCTAGCGCGCGCGGCCGAAGAGCACAGCGGGCCTCATATGCCGTGGTTCTGGCAAGGCGAGCTTCAAGGCGGCGGCGTGCTCAACGACATGATGTGTCACAGCGTTGAAGTAGCGCGCTACATGCTCACCGAGCCGGGTGCGCCTCGCGCGAGCATTCGTCCTACAGCGGTCTCGGCGCAGATCGCTTCGTTGAAATGGTCTCGCCCTGAATACGTCGAGCGGCTCAAGCAGATGATGGGCAGCGCCGTGGATTACGCGCATAAGCCTTCAGAAGATTTTGCTCGTGCGACGATCAACTACGTCGATGAGCAAGGCCATCCGATCATCGTCGAAGCGACGACTTCGTGGAGCTTCGTCGGAGCCGGCCTGCGATTGAGCATGGAGCTGCTAGGACCTGAGTACTCGATGTCGATCAACACGCTCGACTCTGGCCTAAAACTCTTCTTCAGCCGCGAGGTAAAAGGCGCAGCGGGCGAAGACCTGGTCGAGAAGCAGAACGCCGAACAAGGCTTGATGCCGGTGGTCGCCAATGAAGAAGCGGACTACGGTTACGAAGGAGAGAATCGGTATTTTGTTAATTGTTTTCTCGAAGGCAAACAGCCTGAGGAGAGTTTCTACGACGGGTTAGAAGTGAGTGAGTTATTGATGACGGCTTACATGAGCGCCGAGCAAGGCCGTGTGATCGAGTACCGCCCGAAAGACCTCGATGAATTTGTACCCGCGGTCGCGCGCGGAACGTGGAAACCCTCTACTTAATCTCCTTCAGAGGCAATCTTTGTTTGCCGCCTCGAATTCGCTCCAAAGCCTTCTTGCGGGCAGCCGAGTGAGTGATCCCCTGTCCGCCGTCGATCTGATCCTCACCAGTGTGAATGTCCTGGAGAAGTTCGAGCTTCGCAAGCAGCTTCTCATATTCGGAGACGGCGAGCAGAACGGCGGCGCTCCTGCCTTGCTGAGTGATAACGAGCGGCCGTCTCGTCCGTTGAACTTGTCGAACGAGCGAAGCTGCATTTGCACGAAACTCAGAAATGGGCTTCACGTCCTGGTCTAAAAGAACTCGCTGCACAATGAATCCCTTCGATATTGTCGTATCACATGACGTACACGCAACCGTACTAGTCCCCGTCCCAATGAGTCAAACGAGTCGTGCGGAAGAAGAGCCGGTTAAGCCGGTTGAGATCAGTCGATAGGACACCACCTCGTGGAGATTCCGTCGTAAAGTAGGAACGTTTCTAGTAGAATTTTCGGTCTGGCGACAGAGAACAGCAATATCCATGTACATTGACGACTTCATCTGGTTACCGGACATACTGGAAAAGCTCGTTATTAAGCATCAGGTCTCGCAAGACGAGGTCGATGAGATCTTCTTTGATAACCCACACTATCGTTTCGTTGAGTCAGGGAATAGGCCAGGTGAAGATGTCTATTCAGCGAGCGGACAGACTGATGCAGGCAGGTACCTGATCGTGTTCTTCATTCACAAGTCGGGAAACATTGCCCTTATCCTGAGCGCCCGAGACATGGATAATAAGGAGCGAAGACTTTATGAACGACAAAGATGATGCACAACTGACGCCTATTTCCAGAGCGCGGACGCCCGAAGAGATCGGTGAGTTCTGGGACAGCCATAGTCTTGCCGATCACTGGGATGAGACTCACGAAGTCGAATTTGAAATAAGGGCAAAGCGCAGACGGCAAATGCCATTGTCAACAGGTTCATACTTTTTTGGTGACCCTGAACAACAAGCTGAGTTCGCAAACAGACACTCTCAGCTTCTTGGCTCTTTTCAAAATCTTAAAGCGGCAATAGACGTTGTAATTCTCAATCAAGTCAAACAACAGCGAGACGATAGAATCATCTATCTCCTCGGCAGAGCCATATTTGAAGGCTTCAACTCCATCGTCCTTCTATGTGCCAACGGCTACCTGCATACGTCTAAGTCAATTTTGAGGGCAATGTTCGAGCAGGCTGTTACTCTTGCTTATCTGGACCTGCACCGCGATGAAATCATTGGCTACGATGAGTACCATTGGGTCATTCGTCACAAGCGGATACCAGACTACCAGAAAAACAATATCAAGCTCTCCGATGAGCATGTTCAAGAAACTGAGGAGAACTTTAAGCGCGTCAAGAAAAACTACATGAGAACCGATTGCAAGGGATGCAAAACCGAGCGCCTAAACCACATGTGGTCAAAGAAAGATATCATCACGATGGCCAACGAGACTAAATTCCCATTTCAGATAGTCGAGGTTGCTTATTATCGAGGTCTCGACGAGGCGCATGGCAGAATCGATGGTCTACTCTGTCGCTTACAACCACAGGACGATGGCTCTTTCTTCTATGAGGATGCTCCTGGCCTATCCGACGCCGATACTCTCTTAATGACCGCTCATTATCTTGTCGTTAGATCTCTCGAAGATCTCAAAAACTATTTCGATCTCGACGCCATGACCGATCCTCTCTCAAAATGCGCGGCTGATCTGAGAAGTACTTGGGAGTCACTGTTTCCAGTAGTGACTACCGCCGACACACCCCCGGATACAGCATGATGCGTCAAAGGCACCATTTGAGGGAGGATTACCAAAGCAACCAAGCCGGAAAGGAACACACTCATGTCAGGCAACAGGATCGAAGACATACTCAAAGAAATCGCCCGATTGCCGCCCTCTGAGCAGAACAGGCTTCGACACTTGCTCGACCAGCGCGAGGATCAAGCGGCCTCGACTGACCGTGCCCTTTCCGTTGTTCCTGTTCCGGACGGCACGCGCGAGTTGCAATGGCTTGTTGATCACGCACGCCAGTATGCGGGGCAGTGGGTCGCGCTGGATGGCCATCGCCTGATCGCACACGGACCAGTTGCTAGCGAGGTCTTTGACGCGGCGGATGCCGATGGCGGCATCTCCCGCTGATCACTTTCGTTGAGCACCCCGAGAACGTGTACGCAGGCTTCTGAAGATGACCACACAACTCAACTTCGATGAAGAGCTTCGGTATCCGGATGATCCGTCAGGGATCACCATACCTGTTCTGCGAGAAACAAAGAACGATCGGGAATGTGCCCGAGACGGGGGCAGGTTCGCGCAAAGACGCCAAGATCCGCAAAGATCGCAAAGAAGGACCCGGCGGTTGTTGGTTGTGCGCGTGATCCGGTATTAGTCGTGGCTACCTGGCTCGTGGTTCAAACCTGGCATCATCTACAATCGCATTCAGTCTGATCTCGGTGAACTTTCTGACAAATCCAAAGGGAGGGCGAGACCACTTGATCGTGAATGGCAGCTTCACGCCGCTCACCTCGCGATAGTCCTCGAAGTCCATCACCTCGGGGATCGATCCAAACGCAGTCTTGAAAGACACGTACCTGCGAACTAACAACCCGCTCTGGGAGTCAAAGTAGAGCCTCTCACGTTCGTCCTCGCGCGAAGTCGCACCCACGACATAAGCTTCTCGATCTCCGATCTTCTCCTTCGCGAGCACTCGCATCTGGGGATAGGTCTCTTTGATCTTCAAATATCTAAAGAAGTCAGCTTCACGTTTAGTCACAGCCAGTTCTTTCCCGGTCATCTCACGTTGCCCGCCCACGTCTTTGGTCCAGCCTTTGCCGCCGTCGAAGCCTTCTACGGCTGCGCCGCGCGGATCGCTCCTGAGGATCAGCAGTTTGCCGGGCGCCGCTTGAATGATCTCGATTGGAAGCGTCAGCGGAGGTGTCATTCGATTAGTTGTAGTTTCGGCGCCGCGCGACACTCGCGTCTTGAGTTTTTCAATCACGGCGTCGCCGCCAATCGCCCGAATGTATTTCTCGATGACTTCACCGATGGAAGGCAGCGCCGCGGACCTGTTCACCGGCAGAGTGGCATCGGGCGCCGGACTCACAGCGATATCTATAGGCGGTTGCGGCTCGGTGTTATGTTGGCCCCGGTGGCAAGTGTAACAGGTGATCGCGGGGTTGCCGCTGAAGCTCTCTTTGTTGAGATTGCGTGTCATCACAATCATCTTGCGCGTGGCGAGCTTCGTCGGTTTCACGTCGCTGGCCCACGGATTGGTATGACAATGAGTGCACCCGACTCCCATCGAAGCTGACATGAACTCCATCACGCCATCGAGGTCAGAGGCCGACAGTCCAGTCAGTACCTGAATGTTCTGGTAGACCTGTTCGGCGGTCTTCTCTTCGGCGGGCTTCCGCTGAGCGGGCGGAGTTGGCGAATCAAGCGCGGCAGTTCGACTCTCGATGGCCAGTAAGGAAAAAGCCGCGGCCAACAAAACCGCGGTCACTAAGCGAATGCAACGTCTCTCGAGCATAGGAGTCGCCCAGTCGGATGAAGCGTTCGTAGTTCGGCCTTCAGGCGGAAGTTTGTCGTTCAGAGTTCAAGCTTCAGCTTGCTTTTGGAGGCTTACCCCATCGAATCCAGCAAGCTGAAGCTTGAACTCTGAACGACAAACAACACGGCAGAGAATCGAGG
>JBGQGO010000224.1:0-8584 GCA_041497455.1 Blastocatellia bacterium
AGGCAGGTCAGCAACTAGCTCAAAGTTGGACGAACCCTGCCGCGTCGGGAGCGGTACGTTATCACTCACATCGAAAACGACCGCGCCCGGTTTAACGTGACGAGTGACTAAGGAGATCGTCACTCCAGACGAACCCGCCTTGATAGCAGACGGACGAGGCGCACCGATGAACGGAAGCGAGTCGCTCCCCGCGCGGTGGATTCGGTAGATGAAATGATGGTGCTCGAACAGATCGCGATGCGTCACCGGATCGAAGCGCGCAACATATATGTCGCCGCTGATCGGATCAATCGCGGTATCAATCGGACCGTCGTTAGGATCTATCAAGCCAAATTCAATGATTGACGGCAGGACCTTCGTAGTCTGAAAACCGGTCGCCGCGTCGCCGGTGAGAATGAATCGCTGCAGGTCGCCGCCTTGACCGGGTATGTGCTTGAACAGCGTCACCAGCATTTGATTAGTCGAGTCGCCCGCTTGAGGACCGGTGTAGAAGGCGATCGACGTGGGCGTCAGGTGAGGAGCGAAAGTCACAATCGGCCCGCGCACTCCGGCGCAAGCAGGGTCGCCGGCGACCGGCGGGCCTTCGCATCCGGGAAAGCCATAGTGACCGCCCGAGACAATCCAGTTGATCTCCTCAAACGGAGCGTTGTCCGGCAACTCGCCCAACTCTCCCGAACCTATGTCAGTGGTGAATAACTGGCCGTTCTCAGGATGAAACGCCATGCCGAACGGATTGCGAAGTCCCGTCGCGACTACAGAGATGGAAGGGTTGTCGACGTCGATCCGCAATATGGTCGCGTTGTAAAGCCGCTCACCCGGATGGCCCGGATCTGGCGTGCCGGCCTCCGTAGAAGAGCCTTGACCGACGTAAAGCAACCCGTCAGGACCAAACTTGAGGCGATTGGTCTGGTGATCGGCTTCGCTCGGCAGGCCGTCAATTATTATCGTGCTCTCGTCGGCGACGTCATCGCCGTTCGTATCGCGCAGCCTGATTATTCGCCCGGCGCCGCCCAGCGGATTGCTTGTGAGATACAAATCGCCGTTAGCGCGGAACTCGAGGCCTAACGGCTGAACAAGTCCCGTTGCGAAGGTCTTTATCTGGTCGACTCTTCCATCGCCGTCGGCGTCAAGCATTATCAGGATCTTGCCCGAATAGGTCCCGACAAAAAGCCGGCCCCGCGAGTCGAACGCCATCGACACCGGTCCAGTGAATGCCGAAGCAGCGAAGTCAGGCACTCTGGTCGGATCGGCGAAGAGGTTGAACTCAAAGCCGGGCGCGACGGTGACTGGATCAGTTTGAGCGCGGGTCCTGGGCGGGGAAGTAATCGACCCGAGAATGAGCAGCAAAACCAGAGCTACGCTCGCCGTACCTGCAGATCTCGACTTCGGCAATTTGCTATCCGTTTCTGAATGACGAATCGGTTTCAACACTCGTCATTCACCGTAGATCGTTGATCATTAGAACAGGAATACTATCGTGTTGCGCTGCTGGCCGGCAAATCGCCGTCAATTCGCTTCTGGCGCAACCTGAAGCACAACTTGATTCGAGCGCGCGCCGTCCGGATTAACGAACTCAATAATGAGCGTCACCGGATCGACAAGCATCTCTCGCCTCAGACGTCCGACGAGCACGCTCGTTTCAACCTCTGTTGGTTGCAATTCCGTTTTCAGCTCGCGCCCATTAACTAGTATGACCGAATTCGGAACGTAGCCCGTACCGACTATGACTACCTCGAACTTCTTCCCGTTATTCTTAACGGTGATCGGCTGCAGAAGCTCGTGGTTGGAACGGCGGCGCACCCCGGCAAAGCGAATGCTCAGCGGCGACGGAGGCGGAGGGTTAGGATTGATAAGGCGGTGGATAGTGCCGCCCAACCCAACGACGTAAATCTCTCCGGCTTCGTCTTCTCCAAACGAAGAGATGTTCATGCCGGTGTCGAGCAGCACGCTTTGCCCGCCGCCGCCGACGAAAGTGAATATCTCACCCGAGCAGAAATCAGCGTACACGTATGTCCCGGATGGAAGGGTTCGCTTCGCTCCCCTATAGACGTACCCGCCGGTTATCGAGCACCGGCCGAGAGTGTGAAGGTATTCGGCTATCGGAGGAACGAGGCCGATCACAGAGCATATGCCGGCGCCGATGCTCGGATTGCAATGGTTGCCTTCCGTCACTCGCCATCCGTAATTTCCACCGCGGGTTATGGTGTCAATCTCCTCCCACGCATTTTGACCAACGTCGCCAACATAGAGATCACCGGTCAACCGATCGAATGAGAACCGCCACGGATTTCGCACGCCAACCGCATAGACTTCGTCGCGTCCGGCGACCGCTCCAAAAAAAGGATTATCGACTGGCGAAGAGTAGGGAATCGCCCCGTTCGCATGATCGACGTCGATGCGGAGTATCTTGCCGAGAAGGTCGTTAAGGTCCTGGGCGCGATTGCCCGGATCGTTCGCCGAGCCTCCGTCGCCCATTCCGATGTATAGCAAACCGTCGGGGCCGAAGGCGATCATGCCTCCGTTGTGATTCGCAAAAGGCTGGGGAATCAGCAACAACGTCGTCTCGTTAGTATCGGCGAGGTTCGGGTCGCTTTCGGAGGCTCGATATTCCGCGATCACAGTCGCGCCATCAGGCTGTCGCGTGTAGTCTACGAAGAAGCGTCGATTGTTCCTGAAGTCCGGGTGGAACGCGAGCCCCAGCAGACCGCGCTCGCCGCCCGACAGCACCCGCGCACTAATGTCCAGAAAAACAGCCGGTGTGGTCGCGCCGGGCTGAAGTACCTTGATACGCCCGCCCTGTTCGACTATGAAGAGCCGGTTGCTCCCATCTAGTGCGCCGGTAACGTAAATAGGACTGATCAAGCCTGAGAGGACGGGCTCAAGCTCAACCTGGATAATGCCGGGCTCGACCTGCGGGTTCGCGCGGGTGCGTGACGAAAAAGAGCAAAGCAGTATCATCAGAGCGATGCCGGAAAGGAAAACAATCGACCTTGTCATAAACACCTCTCTCGCCAGAGACACGCCAACTGAAGCGTCCCGTCACTTCCAAGTGGTAATCGTTCAAAGTTGGGAGAGACACGGATCGGTGCCGGGTAAGGTGAGGACCGATAGACCCCCAACTAACCGGAGATTGCGAAGCTCAGGCCCGCTAATTACTTTCTCTTGCCGGTCCAGGTGCCTTCGCCCAATTCCCCGAGCACAACCGTGCCCTTCATGCTGTCTTTGCTCTCAATCTTCCCGGTGTAGACGATGGTCAGGTCCTGGCCTTGCGCATTCACCTTGATCGTGAATTTGATGTCGGCGCCTTTGACAGTCCCGGTCAAAGGGCCCTCTCCGAGCTGACCTTTGTACATTCCGGTCAGGGTCTCGCCTTCTTGCTTGAATGTGAAGCTTGGATTTCCGGAGCCTCCGGAAGTTTCAACTGCAACGCTCCAGTCGCCGGTGATGTTCACGCCGCCCGCTTGCGGCGCTGACGCGGGCGCTGTGGCTGGAGCAGCGGCGCCTTCCTTATGAGGAACGGCTGACCACGTGCCTGTCGCGAAGCCGCCGAAATCTGCGTCACCCTTCATCGAATCCTTTTCCACCTTGCCTTTGTAAGTGAAGACCATGTCCTGTCCCTGGATGTTGGCCTTTACCACAAAGGTAATATCGCTACCGGCGAGGGTCACGCTCTCGAGCGGACGCTCACCGCGCGCCCCCTTAATCATACCGCCCAGCTTATCCCCGTCTTTCTTGATCACCAGCAGGGATTGGTTCTTGCCTTGTGGCGATTCTACAGTGATGTCCCAACTGCCCACGATGTTTGCGCCCTGGGCTGCTTGCGAGGACGTGACGAGTAGCGGCGCAACGATCAGGATGAGTGTTACTGCGAGGGCTCTCTTCATTGATTCTCTCCTTCTTTGAACGAGGTAAAAGGGGAAGCGGCTCGCAGTCTTTTTCGCGCAAAGACGCAAAGCCGCCAAGATCGCAAAGCTCTTGCTCGACGCTAAGTCACATTTTCAGTTTCTCGTTTGGTTTCGGCGTAGTTGTAGCTCTGCAGCTTTCGATAAAGCGTCTTACGGCCGATGCCCAGGATCTGCGCCGCGCGCGTACGGTCACCGCGAGTGTAAGCCAGCGTTTGCATGATCATTCGCTTTTCGGCTTCGTCGATCGTCGTGCCTACTTCTACTTCGATCGTCTTGCTGGCCTCGGCGCCGCGCACAGCATTCGGCAGATCGTCGATTGCGATCATTCGCCCTTGCGCGATGATGACCGCTCGCTCCATCGCATTCTCGAGTTCGCGCACGTTGCCGGGCCAGTCATAGCGGCGCAGCCATTCGAGCGCTTTCTTGGTGATCCCGGTGATATTCTTGTTCGAGCGCTTCTTGTAGATCTCGAGAAAGTGCGTGGCAAGAAGCGGAATGTCTTCGCGGCGTTCTCTGAGCGGCGGCAGCTTTATCGGATAGACGTTCAGCCGGTAAAACAGATCGCGGCGGAAGCGGCCGTCGCTAACGGCTTGCTCGAGGTCGACGTTCGATGCGGCGATCACGCGCACGTCTGTCTTCACGATCTCGTTGCCGCCGACGCGCGCGAACTCTCCGTTCTGAAGCACCCGCAGCAATCGCACCTGCGCCGACAGTGACATCTCGGCTATCTCATCCAGAAACAGCGTGCCGCCATTCGCTTCCTCGAACTTTCCGATGCGCCGGCTGCGCGCGTCCGTGAACGCGCCCTTCTCGTGCCCGAACAGTTCCGACTCGAGCAAAGTTTCTGGAATCGCGCCGCAGTTGATCTTGATGTAAGGCTTCTCTACTCGCGAGGAGCGCGACTGAATCAAGTCGGCCATTAACTCTTTGCCGGTGCCCGACTCGCCTTGAATCATCACCGTGGTGTAGTTGTCCGCAACGTAAAGCGCCATCTGCATCGAGCGCATGAAGTTTTCGCTCTTGCCCACGAGACCGCTGCCGCTGTGCTGGCTGTGCGCGTGTTCGAGTTCACGGCGCAATCTCAAGACTTCGGCCGACAGCCGCGCCTTCGACAGTGCAATCGCGAGCTGGTCGGCAATCCCCAGCGCGAGCGCGGTCACCTCATTGGCGAACGACTGTTGCGCCTCGGACCACAGCAGGATCAGCGCGCCGAATATCTTGTCATCGATCAAGATGGGCGCGACGATGGCCGCTCCGGCATTGAAGACTTCGGTCAGGAACGAACGTGCGTATTCGTGCTGATCCGGGCTGAGAATCTTGAGCATCTGGCCGCGGCCGACGGTCTTGGGCATCAGATCGAGAATCGGGAACTTCAACGACGGCCGCTTGAGAATCTCTTCGGCCTTAACGCCCGCCGTGCGTAGATTCGTGAAGTGAATCTCGCTGTTGTTGGCGTCGATGATCGCCAGACACGCGGCCTGTATCCGAAGCAGGTCGACGGACCGGTCGAGTATGCGCTCGATGACTTCGGTGAAATCGGACCCGGTGTTGATGTCGTTTGCGATCTCGAGCAGCACCTTGTTGATTCGAGCTTCCCGTTCCTTCTCGGTGTAGATGTGCGTGTAGCGGTAGCCGATCGCGATGTGCTGCGCCAGATTGCGAATGAAGTTTATCTCGTCCTCGTTCCAGTGATAATGCTCGCGGCAATGATGCAGCCCCAACATGCCAAGCAGTTGCAGGTTGAACGTGATCGGCACGAGCAAAACAGATTTGCTGCTCAGTCCCTCGATCAGCTTTTGAAGGATGGGCGCAACCTCCGGCGATGAGGTGTCCTCGATGGCCTGCGGGCTGTAGAGGTCAAGGCCCTCCTGCAGCCGTTCGAGATCGACTCGCAGTTGCACGCCGAGCAGCGAAGGCAGTTCTTCCTCGACATTCGCGCGATATTCGTTGGTGATGCGAAGATGATTCTCCGGCGTCAGCGTCATCACGTCGCAGCGATCGACGCCCATCATCTTGCCGACCTCTGTGACCGTGGCTTGAAGGAAGTGGTCGAGGTTAATGACGGAAAAAGTTTCCGAGCCGATGCGGTTGAGGATCGCCTCACGCGCCTCGTGCATCTTGAGCTTGCGCTCGAGCGAAAGTGTGTCCCTCATTTATCTACCGTGTGAGTGTTATGGCCAGGCTCTCGCCGCCGTCGGGATTGCGCAGCTTGATTTGGACGGGCGCGCCTGGCGGGAACGCGGCAGCAGGCACACGCGCCATGCAGGCCGTCCCGTCATCGCTCTGCGGCTTACTGGGATATGCGGCCTTTCCTACCAGAACGTTTACGCCGTCCTGCATGCCAAATCCGTACACGAAGAGCTTCTGTTTCTTCGCTTTGTAATTGACCTCTTGCAGTGCGGGTGGAGTTACGTTGACCTGACTTGTCAGCGCGCCGATCGCGCTCAGCCGCCCGCCTCCGATGACGTAGCTGCGGAGATTGTCCATCACTTCCACGCCTCCGATGATTCTACGCTTCAAGAGGACGGCGCTGTCATTGGGATATTTCGATTTAGCGAGGGCCGCCACTCCGGAAACGCAGGCCGCCGACACCGAGGTTCCACTCGCGCTCGTGTACCATTTCAAAGGATCGGTCTCTTGAGTGCACAGAAAGCAATTTCCGCGCGCTTGTGTCGTCAGCACCGACACGCCGGGCGCCGCGAGGTGCACTGAATGAGGTCCGAACCCCGTCTGTACCACAAAAGGATTGTTTATCGGGCGCCATATGTCGTCATTGAAGTCAGACGCCGCCACGACGATCTGGTTCGGCAAGAAATAGGACGCCGGATAGATCTTGCTGTAGTCCAGGTTGTACCCTTCGTTTCCAGCTATGCAAACCAGCAGGACCCCAGCATCGTTAGTGGCCTTGACCGCGTCCGCGAGCGCAAGCGCTGCTTCTCCGGAGACCAGATCGGGATCCAACAACGTGGTCCAGCTCGCGTTGATGATCGAAGCGCCGGCCGCAATCGAATAGAGCAATGAGCGCGCGGCGTCGGCTACAGTAGCGCTGAATTGGGTCGGGTCCGGACCGTAGCGCTTGTAGAATCGCGCCGGCAATATCTTTGATTGACACACGCCCGAGATTCCAATGTTGTTGTTCATCTCGGCTGCGATGATGCCCGCCATCTGTGTGCCGTGACCTACCGCGTCGGTTGTGTCGCCGTTTTGGTCCGCCACGTTGAAGCCGTGAACGTCGTCAACGAACCCGTTGTGATCGTCATCAATTCCGTTGCCCGGAATCTCGCCCGGGTTCGTGTATATGTTTCGCGCAAGATCAGGATGAGTAAGGTCAACGCCTGTGTCCGTGAGCGCGATTATCACGTCGGGGCTTCCCAGCGTGATGTCCCATGCCATGTACGCTTTGATGTCCGCGTTCTGGGTGGTTGCATAATCGCCTACGAAAATCCCGTTGTTAAACAGCGCCCACTGCTGTGCGAAGTCGGGATCGTTAGGGATGACGGTGCCCAGTTTTATCAGATAGTTCGGCTCGGCATACTCGACTTCCTCGCGCGCTCGAAGCTCGCTCACGATTGAATTGACATCCGCGCCGGGGTCAAGCTTAAGCACGAAAACGCGGTCCAACCCCCGGCCGGTAATTATCTGACTGACCCGCTGGTTTGGAGTGCTTCCAACAAGCTGCTCGGCTGGTGATTGGGCGTCTTGTTCGCCTGCCAGCCGCGCGATAGTCATCAACCTTTCGTACTGACCGGCAGGTCGTAGCTGTGGCGCCCCCGCCTTGAGCTTGACTATAACCTCGTCAGGCGCATAGTTCGACGGGCGGTGGAATTTCGTGGCGGAGACCCGCGTAGCCGGCACAGCTATCACGAGGGCCAAGATTAAAGCGCAAGTGAGGAAACGGGCTTTGAACATAGAGCTAGAACCAGCCTAATCCGAAAAGTTCGGGAGTTCTTGCTTATAACCTAAAGACGCGCCATTTTCAATGCGAATCAGGCAGGACACATTTGGACTGCGGCGGCCTAAGGGTACTTTCAGGAGTGTCAGGTCAGAGAAGCCAGCTCCTGCTCGATCTCGCGCCGCGCTCGCTGAAGCTCGAGCAGGTGAGGCGGCGCGGCCCTCTCCTGGCACTCCTCTTTCGTGAGGCGGCAACGTTCGCACGTGCCGTCTATGTCCAGCCGGGTGATCGAAGGGTCTTTGGCGAATCGAACAGTTCGCTCAAACTCCTCATCGCAACGGAAGCCGAGCGATACCGACGAGGTCGCCGCGGGGTTCAACGCCAGGCGCCGGGCCATCGCAACGCATAAGTACCGTTCGTTTGTGTCAACGAATCGTGAGAGCTGCGCGCCAACGACCGGTTCAGCCACCTTCTTACGGCTCGCGCCCGCGCGCTCCAGCTCGTGCAGGATTCGGATCGCAAGCCAGCGGCGGCAATAGTGCTCGTCCAACCCGGTGCCGCCCGGGATCAACACCTGCGACATGTTCAAATGCTTGACCAGCCGGTACTCGCCCGCTTCGTGATTGAATCGCAGAAAGTGAAGCTTGATTCCTAAATACTCCGGCAGGACTTCGGTGAGCCTGTACATGAAAATCTCGGGCGTGACTTCGTACCTCTCCAGAAATTCGCGGAAGCGGCGCGGCTGCCAGCGGTCCAGCGCGAAGAACTCCTTGATGTCCGCAAGCAG
>JBGQGO010000225.1:0-8563 GCA_041497455.1 Blastocatellia bacterium
ATTTTCTTCATGGGTGGTCCGCAGCTTGGCGAGTTCGAGGCTGGCGCGGTTGCGGCGCTCATTGGCGCAACGCTTTCGGTTCTGACGGGCGGCGTTGGGTGCTTGATTGCAGTCGCGGCCGCCGGTTTCTGGGCGAAGAGCTTGGTGCGATATGAGGGAGATTCGACGGAGGGAATGAATCGATGAGATCGCTACGCATCGATGCGCACGCGGCTCTCCCGAGGGATGAATTGAACAAACGGCTCGTCGTCCGGGTGCTTTCCGTAACTCCACACTTGACAGCGGGTTTAGTTAAAGCTAAACGCCCGATCTCTTGTCCTGTTGTGTTATAACTAAACTGTCCCCAAGGATGCCGATGAATGACGAAACAGCCAGTATGCACGGTGAAGATTCGAGCCGGTCGCGATCACGGTCGGCGTGCAGTTGCGTTTCTTGATTATGAGCAGGTTGGATATGTAGACATTGGTCAAGCGTTTGTGGGGCTTAGTACAAACGAAAAACAGCATTTCAATACAAGTTTTGACTATTGGATCAGCGGAATTGACAACAAGCCTGATCGCTATCATGGATGGGATCGAAGTGAATATGGCGGTAAGTATCAAGAATGCTTCGTCTTTAAGAATCCGCCGCATCGACTGTACGGATTTCTGTGTCATCCTAGAGAACCACAAGACAAAAGGTTCTGGATGTGCGTTCTGATTCTACATGCCGAGAAGAGAAAATGGAAAACCGAGGAAAAGGAACTTAGCCGTGCTGAGGCGATGAGACGAAGTGTAGAGGTCCAAAGCGCACTTAAAGGAATAGATTGGGACGAGGAGGTGGAACAGCTATGAGTAAAAAGAAGCAAGCCCACTGGACGGAAGGTAATACCAAAGACTTCCTTTACAGAATTGCGTCCGACTTTGTTGAACAGATACAAGATAGAATGCGCGAAAAGAAATGGACGCAAACAAAACTCGCAACGGTCGTGGGCTTGGACAAGAGCCGGATATCGCAGCTCTTGAATAATCCTGGCAACCTTGGGCTGGAAACCATCATAAAGCTGGCCCGCGCCCTTGAGTTGAAGGTGGCCCTTGTTGCGTATGACGATGATGACGCGTTGAATAGTCGTGGGCCGATCAATGCCGAGATATTCCGTATGTGCTGGCTGAAGGCCGGAAAGCCTGCCGATCTTTGGGAATACCGCGATGTGGCGGCGATGGCTACTATAATTGGGGAATCTACATTAGATTCGGCATTGGCGCAGCAAACGCCGCCGATGCCACCGGAACCTTCTACCCGACAGCTTTAGTACCGGTCAAGGAACTAGGCCTACAGAGGTTTGATGCACCTAATAACTTGACGGTCGATGCGGCCGAGGTGAACCCAAAGGGAAAGACGGCGACGGCAAAAACCAAGGCGAGTAAGAGCAAGCGCAAAGGCGCGTAAGCCATACTCGCATTGCCAATGATTCGGGAAAGGCCGCGTTTTGCGGCCTTTTTCATTTTGCCTGCGACCGGTTTCGCTCCATTATTTGTATTACAACTTCGCGCGGCATCTCGGAAGGTTGTTGCGAACATAATGCTTCCAATCAGGCATCGCCGAACTCTGCGAGTCGCTTCGATCACTCATATCTCAAGGCGATCATCGGGTCCACGCGCGCCGCTCTTCTCGCGGGGATGTAGCCGGCTAAAGCCGCCACCCCGATCATCAGCAGAACCGCGAAGGAGACCGTCAGCGGATCCGTCGGAGCTAGTCCGAACAGCATCGCCGCTACCAAACGAGTAGTCGCCACCGCCGCGCCCAATCCGATCGCGACGCCAATCCCAACGACCAGCATCGTCTCGCGCATCACCATTCGTGTGACGCGCGGGGAAGTCGCCCCAAGCGCCATTCGAATGCCGATCTCGTTCGTACGGCGCGCGACGCCGTAGGACATCACACCGTAGAGCCCGATGCATGCCAGCAACAACGCGAGCACGCCGAAGAAGCTCGACAACGTGGCGAACAGCCGTTCCTGCACGAGTGATTCGTCGGCCTGCTGGCTCTGCGTCTTTACGCCGAAGATCGGCAGATTGTTGTCCACTTCATGCACAGCGTCGCGGATCGAGGCGGTTATTGCGGTTGGGTTCCCGGAGCTGCGCACAATGAACGTCGCCTGCCTCGGGATACTCTGCGGATATGGAAGGTAGACTGTCGGCTCGGTTTCACTGCGCATGTCGGTGTATTTTGCGTCCCTGGTGACGCCGATGATTTCGATCTGCCCGCTGGTTTCCGGGCCTCCGAAGCCGAATCGCCGCCCCAGCGGGTTTTCATCGCCAAAATACTTGCGCGCCATCATCTGGTTGATCACGGCTACCTTTGGCGCGCGTTCGTCATCTTGGAAACTCAGACTGCGGCCCAGCAGTAAGGGCATCTCCATCGTCTCGAAAAAACGCGCTCCCACAGTATTGACCTTGGCGTCGTCGTTATCGTCGGCCCGCGATGTGTGTCCCTGCACGTCGATGCCTCTGGTTTGGGCCTGGCCGCTGAGCAATGGAATGAGTGATACCGTGGCCGAGCGCACGCCGGGCACGGCTTCGAGCCGTTCGGTTATTCGCCGATAGAGCTGCGCCATCTGCGCCTTGTTATAGCCGTTCAAACCCGGCTCAACGTTAAACAGCAGCAGGTTCTCGCGATTGAATCCGATATCAACATTCTGTAAGTTGCGCAACGTCCGGACGAAAAGGCCCGCGCCAACCAGCAGCACTAAGGACATCGACACCTGAACAACAATCAGGGACTTGGTGAGAATCGACCGTGTACCGCCGGTCACGCTTCTGGCGTTATCCTTAAGCGCGGGGGTCAGATCAACTTTTGTAGCGCGCAGCGCCGGTGCGAGTCCAAACAGCAGACCGGTTGCCAGTGAGACTGCGATCGTGAAGCTAAGTACGCGGAGATCGATTTTGAGATCCACTCCGAGTTCACCACCACCCCACGGGCGCAAGGTCAACAGCATGTCCTTGCCCCAATAAGCGAACAGCACGCCGGCCGCGCCGCCCAGGATTGCCAGAAGCAGGCTTTCAGTTAGGAGCTGGCGAACCAGTCGCCAGCGGCTCGCCCCAAGTGCCAGGCGCACCGCGATCTCTTTTTGCCGCGTGGCGGCCCGAGCCAGAAGCAGGTTGGCGACATTGGCGCACGCTATGAGCAGCACAAACCCAACGATCGCCATCAAGATCGTCAACGGCTGCGAGTAGGCGCTGCGCAACTCGGTCATCCCCTGGCTGCCGGAATCGCCTCGGAGCCTGGGCACATCACGCGGTGCTGAATTCTGCGCCTGTCCCTGTGGTGGAAAACGGGCTAGCGCTGCGTCCCAACCCTCCTGCGCGCTCTGTTGAAAAATACTCTCGAAGCTCGCCGCCGCCTGCTCCGCCGTCACCCCGGGATTCAACCTTCCCATTATCTGCAGCCACCAGAACCAAGGCCCGTTCAGCGAGGACTCGTGAGGACTAACCTGCGGTTGCATCGAAAAAGGAATAGAAAGATCGGGCGACCAACCGACCTGCGACGCTCCCATGAATTCAGGGGATGTGATTCCGACGATAGTAAATGAAACGTTGTTGATGTTGACCGTTTTGCCGACCGCTTCCGGGTCCTGTCCAAACCGGCGCTGCCAGTAGCGATGGGTGATCACTGCAACGGGCTGTGCGCCTGCTTTATCATCATCGGGCGCGATCGTCCTGCCCATCGTTGCTCGCACTCCCAGCCCTGGGTAGTAGCCGCCGGAAACGAGCTGACCGGTGGCGATTTCGGGCTGGCCATCCACGCTGACGTTCAGTTGATGGAGCGGCGCAAAGGCGAAGACGTCTGAGAGAGAATCGTTGTTATCGCGAAAGCGCTCAAAGGTGAGATAGGAGAAGGATGTGCTCGTTCTCATACCTGTCCCAGGATCTGTTTTGGAGCTTCCCATGATCCCCCGCGACAGGCCCCTGGACCCGCCGAGCCAGCTGAAGAGCACCAGTTCATTCGGCTTCTTGACCGGCAGGGTCTTCAGTAAAACAGCGTCGACCAGGCTGAAAAGCGCCGTGTTAGCCCCGATGCCCAGCGCAAGCGACAGCACGGCTATCGCCGTGAATGCTCTGCTCCTAAGCAGCATTCGCACGCCGTACCGCAGGTCTTGTCCAAGTGATCCCATAACGATTCCTCCTGTTCCGCGCCGCGATTCAATCCGGGCTTCCGCGGCAAGACGTTTGTTGATCCACGCGTGGGCGAGGGGTCGCTTCGAGCGGATCAACTCGCACTCCAACAGACGCCAGTCCTTTATGTGAGCCGCCGCGCGCCGATAAGCCTCTTGCTCGGTAGCGCCATCAGCCAATGCGTCTTCGTAGACGGCTTCGAGGTGCTGAGCCATCTCGTCGGCCATTTCCAACTCGCGCGCAGTCCCGAGCCTGAGCGGCGCCAGATGTTCGCGAACGTATTTCTTCCAGTCCATCGGAACCCTTCAGAAGTCAGAAGTCAGAGCAGAGGGGAAAAGGAGCAGAGGGGAAGAGGGGAAGAGGAGCAGAGGAGCAGAGGAGCAGAGGGGAAGAAGGAATGGTTCTGATCTCTGGTCTCTCTTCACCTCTGCCCCTCTGCTCCTCTGCTCCTCTTCTCCTCTTCACCTCTGCCCCTCTTCACCTCTGCTCTCTCATCACCCCTCGGCCGGATTGATCCCAGCCACGCGATCGAGCGCCGCAAAGAAATCGGACCAGGTCTGCCGCTGTTCGTTGAGGACCTTGCGTCCGGCGGCTGTCACTTTGTAGTAGCGCCGCCGGCGTTGCCCGGCTTTCTCGACCCAGCGGCCTTGAATCCACCCGCGAGTCTCGAGGCGATAGAGCATCGGGTAGAGCGACGCGACGTGAAACTGGAGCACGCCTTCGGAGCGCTGCTCGATCAGCTTGGCGATTTCGTATCCGTGGCGCGGCCGGTCTTCGACCAACGCCAGTATGAGCATCTCGGCGCTTCCTCTTTTGACTTCCTGGTTGAGCATATGTAAGCCGTCCCAATATGTGGCGTCGCCATATATACTTCGATTCTCGTTTGAAGTCAACTCGGAGTTAGCGTGTGGATGTTGGCAGTCTCCAAGGACGATCGAGACTCCACGAGGAGATTCTGAAGATCCGGACTTCACGGTCCGTTTGAAACTCCGTGAATAAGTTCAAAATCGCAAATCGCAAATAGAAAATCGCAAATAGAAAATTTTCTATTTGCGATTTGCGATTTCTTATTTGCTATTTGCGGGCTTATTCCCGGAGTTTTCACACAGCCTTTTCCGTGGGTGGTATTCCCGGAGTTTTTCACACGGTCTCTGCTCGGCGGTGGGGCCGCGATTTCAAGGCTCGGTGAGAAACGTCATTGCTTCTTCAAGGAATATATCTAACTGATCGTGATGCACCCAGTGGCCTGCGTCCGGCACCTTGACCAGGCGGTGGTTCTTGATGACTTGCGCGCGGCCGTCCGATTCGGGATCGGGCGCCCAGCTCTCCATTCCCCAAAACAGCAAGACCGGACACGTGATCTGACCCATTATCTCGACGAAGTCCTCTCGGTTGTGACCATAAGGCGCGAACGGCCGAGAGTAGTTGTCGAACTTCCAAACCAGCGAGCCATCCGCGTTCCAGTTAGTCCCGTGCAGGGTCAGATGCCGCGCTACTTCGTCTGAAAGGTGCGGGTTCGCCTCTTTCATCCGCGCGACCGCCGAATCGAGACCCTTGTAGCTGTGCGGGTCGCGGCGTTCCGACTGGCGAATCGCTTCGATCCAGCTACGCATACGCTCGGAAGCCGGACGGAATATTTTATGGCCAAGCGGCGGACCGAGGCCTTCGATCGAGACTGCCTTCTTGACTCGGTCGGGATAGACGCCCGAGTAGAACAGCGTAACGATCCCGCCTAGCGAGTGGCCTACGAGATAGATGGGCGAAGCGTTGATGATGTCGGCGAGCGCTGAAAGATCGAGCACGTGCTCGGCTATGCTGTAGAGCGCGCCCGGAGCCCACTGGCTGTTGCCGTGCCCGCGCAGGTCGATTGCGTAAACGTGAAAGTGCTCGCGCAGCGCTCGCGCCACCCAATCCCAGTTGCGAGCGTGATCCAACCCGCCGTGAACGAGGATGAGCGCGGGCTTGCCTTCATTGCCCCAATCCCAGAAGTGCAGCTTCAAACGGTGCGAATAATAGTAGTGTGAAATTGGCTCCAATGACTCTCTCCGATGTGAAGAAGGTGGCGGCTGACGCTCGCGTCTTCTTGTCCCCAGGTTGATAAGGCGTCACCTGTGTTTGGTTATGGATCAGGTTCTGAACCTTCGCGCCAGGTATTTTTCAGTCAGAAACATCACAAGGAATGGAAGCGATAGCGTGGAGGCTGCAGAGACCGTTTGGCCGAGATCATTTGACTCGATCACCTGCCATAGGCTCACTTGTAACGCCATCGCGATCAGCGCCAGCGCCGCCAGCGCCATTCCCGCAAATCGGTTTGCCGCTTGCCAGGTGGTGTCATTGATCATCGATCGCGCCGAACCGTACCCCAGCACCCAGTTGCGTCTTAGCTTGGGAGAGAACCAACACATGGTCGCGCCACTCAGAATCAGCACGGCGTCGCTGGTCATCAACAGATATCCGTAGATCAACATTATGAATGTTAACGCTCGCCTTTGGAATTCCTCTGGATGAAGGGGCCTGGCCTTCCAGCCGTATTTAAGCCCACCGGACGCGAAGCGTCAAGCATAATCAACTAGAGCCCCGCTTGACATCCGTTCGCAGCTGATATAAGAACCGACCGGCTGGGCGGTCGAAAAGCCTTACTCAATTCACAGAGAATCCCTGGCTCTGAATCGAACGCCGGCGAGACCCGATGGGCGTAAGGCGTTGGTCCGGTCTCGGTCCTACCCAGCGGAGCTCACCGCAAACTCAGATCTACCAAAGGCGAGCTGCGGTGCTAACAGACTGAAAGCTGAGGCCGTGAAACTAACAAGGAGACTTAGATGAATAGGAACCAGATCAGAGTTTTGGGCATCGCGATGGCGGCGCTCATGCTTGCCCTCGGTTTTGCGGCCGGCGGCGACGCGAAGCTGGCGGGGCAGGCTGGCCAGCAGGCGGCGGCTTTCAAAGCGCCCGACACGATTGATTTCCGCAGCGCCAACATAATGAGCGAAGGCGTGCGATTGCATGCCGAGCTGTTCTCGCTCAAGACGCTTGCCGGCAAGCAGCTCCCAACGGTCATCATGGCTCATGGGTGGGGCGGCACGGCTGCCGCGTTTCGCCGCGACGCGATCGAGCTGGCGGCCGCCGGCTATTTTGTCATCACGTTCGACTATCGCGGTTGGGGAGAAAGCGACTCGCGAGTCATCCTCACCAGTCCCGCGCCCGCGAAGAAGGATGGTCTGAAGTTCATCGCTGAAGTAATGGAGGTACGCGAGGTCGTCGATCCATTTGAGATGGTGACCGATTGGTTCAATGCCATTCATTGGGCGATGGGCGAGCCGATGGTGGACAAGAATCGAATCGGCTTGCGAGGGTCGAGCTACTCGGGCGGGCACGTGGTTTATGTTGCGGCGCGCGATCCTCGGGTGAAGGCGATTGTCAGTCAGGTTGGATCGCTCGATTCGCGGCCAAAGGCTGTCGCCCTGGCAGGCGGCGAAGCAGACCAGGTGAAGATGGCCTACGATGAGGCGACCAAGCGGGCGCGAGGCGATCTCGGTTATCCGGCGCCGCGCGCGCGGGTGATCGGCAATCTGCAAGGCGCGCCAATCCGCGACAAGCTGTTGCTCTACGCGCCGGTCGAGGACGCCGCGAAGCTCAAGAATTGCGCGGCGCTGTTCATCGTGGCTGAGAAGGAAGAGCTGTTCGACAACAAAGACCACGCCAAGGCAGCCTATGATCGTATGACGGTACCTAAGAAATACGTGGTCGTCCCGGGCATCGCTCATTACGGCATCTATACCACAGAGCGCGATCGAGCGATCAAGCTCTCGATTGAATGGTTCGATCAGTATCTGAAGAAGTAGGGTGAAAGAGTCCAAGTCAGTAGTCCGTAGTCCGTAGTCCGTAGTCCGTGGTCAGTAGTCAGAGTCAGTAGTGAGCTACGGTCTACGGACTACGGACTACTGACTACGGACTATGCAAAGGAGATCCCATGAAGCTAGTCACTCGTGTGATGTTGTTGTTCCTGATTGTCCTTCTCGCCGGTAGCGCGGTTGGGCAGCGTATTCGCTCGGTAGCGCCCAACGGAACAGGGCTTTCCAGCGAACGCCTTGACCGTATCGGGGCGGTGATGAACGAGCACGTAGCCAAGGGCCACATTGCCGGCGCGATCGGTCTGATCGCGCGCCGCGGTAAAGTCGGCTACTTCGAAACCTACGGATTTCAGGACAAAGAGGCCGGGGTTCCGATGAAAAAGGACACCCTGTTCCGCATGTACTCGATGACCAAGCCCATCACCGGGGTGGCCGTGATGATCCTCTACGAAGAAGGGAAGTTCTATCTCACCGATCCCGTTTCCAAGTATCTTCCCGAACTCGGCAACATGAAGGTCGCGGTGGTTGAGACTGATGCGCGGACCGGCAAGAAGACTC
>JBGQGO010000226.1:0-8548 GCA_041497455.1 Blastocatellia bacterium
GTGCTCGTCTACGTGACCAATAAACTGACAGTTGGCAGGTAACATCGGCCCGGCTCATCCCTCATGACGCTATCGGTAAAGATAAAGAAAGCGCTCGGATCGAGTCCTTTGGAGTTTCGGCGAGAAGTGTCCTCCGAGAGATTCCAGCTCGACGTGGAATTCGACGCGCCGCCGGGGTTCGCAATCCTTTTTGGCGCATCGGGCTCGGGTAAGACCACGACGCTCAAGTCGATATCGGGTATTGTACGGCCCGACGCCGGCCGTATCAGCATAAATGACGAAGTGCTGTTCGATTCCGAGCAGGGGATAGATCTTCCGATTCGAAAGCGCGGCGTCGGCTACGTTTTTCAGGACCTCGCACTGTTTCCGCACCTGACCGCACTTGCTAACGTGGAATTCGGGATGTCCCATCTGCCACATAGCGATCGGCGCCGACGCGCCGAAGCTATGATGGAAGCTCTGCACATCACGCACACCGCTCGGCGCAAGCCTCGCGAAATCTCCGGCGGCGAGGCTCAACGAATCGCTCTAGCCAGGGCGCTTTCGTGCAAGCCTCGAATCCTCCTGCTCGACGAACCGCTTTCGGCGATAGATGAAGCGACCAAACTCGGCATCATCTCGGACCTCAAGAGCATAAACCGGGAAATGCGCCTGCCCATCCTCTACGTCACGCACAATCGCGAGGAAGCGGTCTCGCTCGGCGAGCGTGTGATCGTCTTCGAACGAGGCCGAGTTGTGGCTCGCGGTCTGCCGATTGAGGTGTTCGGCGCGCCCATTACGACTAGCGTGGCGCGGCTGACGGGAGTTGAGAACATCTTTACGGGCCGGGTTGTCGGCAAGAGTGAAGCGGGCGGCACGATGACCGTGGAGATTTCAGACGGGAGCGGATTGTGTCGCGTCGATGTTCCGTTCGGCAACCAGGCTCAGGGCGAGCACGTGACCGTCGCCGTCCCCTCCGGGGACATCTTGCTGGCGACCGAGGAGCCTCGTTCAACCTCGTTGCGGAACAGACTAAACGGACGCATCGACGCAATTGAAGACAGGGTAAACCGAACCGTTGTAAGCGTTCACGCGGGCGTCACCTGGAATGCGAGCGTCACGCGACAGGCTGTTCAGGAGCTAGGGCTTTCGGAGGGCCAGGAAGTGTGGCTGGCTTTCAAGACTCATTCTTGTTATCTGCTTGATCAGACTCAATAGTGTCTGACCTCGCCCTTTTCCCGCCATTCACTCGCAGGATCGCGATGTGCGGCAGGTTGCGATAAAGCTGTTGATAGTCCATGCCGTACCCAACCACAAATACGTCTGGGATCTCGAATCCGCGATAGGGAATTGGGAGGTCGATTAATCGCCTTGCTGACTTGTCGAGCAACGCGCATATATCGACGCTTGCGGGTTTGCGCTGCTTGAGATTGTGCAAAAGGTAGTTCGCCGTTAGTCCGGTATCGATAATGTCCTCGACGAGTAGTACATTGCGCCCGGCTATGCTCTCGTCGAGATCCTTCGTTATGCGCACAACTCCAGAACCGGGTTGGCCCGCGTAACTGGAGATTCCCATGAAGTCGATCGAGCACTGAATGGTCATCGCGCGAAGCAGATCCGCAGCGAAGACGAACGACCCTTTCAGTATGGCAACGATTGCAAGGTCTTTCCCGTCAAATGCTTGAGAGATTTCCTGGCCTAGCTCTGAAACCCGCTCCTGGAGCCGGTTCTGAGGTATCAGCACCTTTCGAAGCTCAGTTTCACTCGTTGAAAAATTTTTCATAAAAAAATTCGCTCATCGATGCATTTTTTTGTTGACAATAAAAATTCATATGGTAGTATCACACCCGTTCGGTTGGCAACAACCGGATCCGATCCCGAGAGGTTGAAGTTGAAATTCTCTAGTTTGCGTCTAGTCGACACCCCGCAAGGGATGCCGACGAAACGCAAAACTTCAGTGTGATGGCAGAGGCCCGCAAGGGTTTCGCACGCCGAGGTCCTTCGGGGCTTTGGCGACGGGGATTCGCAAGGGTTCCCAACATTGACGCTGAGGGCCTGAGGGTGGAAACGGAGATCACTCGGGATCGTTATTTTTGGGACCCTGCCTTTTCTCTCAATGGCTACTGAAGCATCCAACGAGTTTTTTGAGATCACCCCCCCGAAGTTCGGCTTCATTCAAGCAACCCCGTCGTCTTGAAAGCTCCCACTGGCGGCGAACTTCTCAATCAGCTTGCGGTAGTCAGACGCATACAGCACCTTGATATTAACCTCTGGGCATAGCTCCCGCAGACGGCGTACCTTGCGGTTCTTCTTTGTCACAAGCGGCTGCTTGGCAGTCGTGAGCTCGATGTAGAGATCATGGTCGGGCAGGTAAAAATCTGGCGTGAAGCTGCCGGCCACATTTCCCTCATCGTCCCACTCGACCGCGAAAGTCCGGGGCTCGTACTGCCAGATGATGTTGTAGAAGTCGAGTATGCGCGCGAACTCTTCTTCGGACTCGTGCGCAAAGCTGATCGGATGCTGGCTGTGTGGCTCGGGCTCGTCCTCGTCGCCGAAGTTTTCCTCGAGCACAGCGACTGCTCGCTTGAGTTCGGGCAGCAGGGCAGCAGGAATCTCGATAGTCTGTTCCATCGTAGAAATCGCCCCGGCAGGGTGCTGCTCTTTAATTACTATGAACTGGTGGCCTTCGCGCCCGGCGATCTGAATAGTGATCTCGGCGTTGGTACTGACGCTGAAGCGGCTCACCTCATCGGACCGTTCTTCCGAGTACTTCGTGGTCATTGCAAAACCCTTTTGCTCGAACCTAGCCCAGATCCTGCTCGTTCAAAGCGCAACCGCAACGTGGGGAGCCCGTGCGCTAGCCTCGTGAGCTTCGGCTGAGCGGCTATTGGCAAAGCGGCAATGCCGTGCGAGGCGCAACCTCGCTCGCCGTCCTTTCAAAGGACGAAACCCCCGCCTTGCGTCCACCGAAGAACGCACAAACGGGGGTCAATCACCGGCAGTCTACCCCATCGGTCATTTGATTACAACGTCATTCTGGCCGTCACTGAGTCAATCTCCTGGGCCACCACCGGCCGCCGACAACAAAACAGAATTGCTGTTTGACGAGTTTTCGGTTGCCTTCCTGCACCTTGGGAGTATAATCGCGGCAGATGGGGTACTGAGTTCTACCGTCAACAGTCGGCGCGCTCGAGGATGACCCGCCGATCAAACATCGAGGCGCACCCCGCTCACGCTTTGCAGCCTCGCACTCGGAGGTACTATGAGAAGCACCAGGATTGTTATTGGAACAGCGGCTATTCTTCTCGCCGCGACGTCGGTTTTGGCCCAGGATCGAAGCCCAATTCCACGCGCCGAGATGGACAAGTACGTAATCTCCGCAAAGGCGGGTGTTGTTAATCTGGTCGAAGGCGACGCCAACGTTATACGCGCGCGGCCTTTTGCGATGCCGGAGATGCTGATCTCCGGAGACGAGTTGCAAAGCGGCGACACCGTCAAGACGGGCACAAATGGGCGCGCTGAGATTCTGCTCAACCCAGGCTGCTATCTTCGCTTGGGTGCACAGAGCGAGTTCGTCTTTCTGTTTGATAACCTCACAATCGACCGGCTCAAACTCTTGCGAGGCTCGGCGGTCCTTGAGGTCTCGGCGATCGAAGGCTCAATAACGGTCGAAACGCCGAAAGCGAGGTTCGAGATCGCACGCGACGGGCTCTATCGCTTCAATGTCGGAGCGGATGGAAAGGCTGAGGTTGCAGTTCACAAGGGCCGCGTATTGGTCGGCGACACCACGATAAAAAAAGGGAAGCGCGCGGCGGTCGAAGGGGGCACGGCGGCCATTGCCAAGTTGAACAAAAAGGACGCCGACGCTCTTGATGATTGGAGCAAAGATCGCGCGAAGGCGCTGATCGCGCTGAACAGCGGACTGTCCAAGGTAGGGATGAGGCGCACGCTCGGCATGTCTCTCCTGGGCAACGCGTGGATTTACGATCCGTTTTGCCGTTGCTATACGTTCTTGCCGTACACCGGAGGGTTCTCGTCGCCTTATGGTGGGAGTTATTCTGTGTGCAACCCGTACTGGTACTATTATACGCCGCGCTACAACAACGGCGAGCGGTCGGGCGGCGGCAGTAGCGGAGGTGGGTCTTACAGTGGCGGCGGGGGTTCTGGCAGCGGCAGCGGCTCAGGTGGCGGCGGTTCCAGCGGAGGTAGCGGTGGCCATCAACCTCCTCCTCCCCAAACAAATGCACCAGTTCGAAGTGTCGGCGGCGGAGCGCGCAGCTCAGAGAGGGAAAGACCGGCGCGGCCATAAGGAACCTAAGATCAGAGAGTATGCCAATCTAGAGGCGCCAAGTGCCCAAAACTCACGTTTAGGCCACTCGGCGCCTTTACCTTTGTTGTCGTTGAGCGAACTAGTGTCAGGCTAGTAATCCCGACTCTGAAAGGACCCTTGGGCGGTTATGGCCTACATCGTTGACGGTAACAACGTGATGGGCCAGACGCCTGGGTGGCATCGCGACAAATCACGATCCCGAAGGGCGCTGCTCGAAAAACTGGCGGCGTTCGCCAGAGGGAAGAAGGCTCGCGTGACAGTCGTCTTTGACGGCGGGCCCGACAGCGCAGTGCCTGAAGGATCGGCGTTTCACGGCGTGAAAGTGTTGTATGCGGAACGAGGCTCGGATGCTGACTCGCGAATCGAACGCCTGGTCGAAACTTCAACCGACCCGCGCGGTCTCACGATCGTAACCTCAGATCGCCATCTCGGCTTCCTCGTGCGATCCCGAGGCGCGGCAGTCATTCGGTCGGGGGAATTCAGGACGCAGATCGAGCGTCTGCTTGAATCGACGCCCGGCGCAGAGGACGGCGAACAATTCGAAGTCGGGGATGTCAACGCCTGGCTGAGGTACTTTGGCTCGTTGCCGCAAGACGATGATGTCACTGAGGAGTGACAGTTGACCGGCGCTTCGTTTGGATTCACCAGCTAGTTTTTGGAGGAAGCGGAATGTCTACTAGCGGAGCTTTCGATAGACCTCGCGCGTATCGGGACGTTAGGGTGGGCGAGCTGCTCGCAGTGCTTGCGCGAGATTATCCGCAGAACGAAGCGCTGATCTATCCTGACCGCGCCTTGCGATACGATTTCAGCCAGCTTGAATGGCTCACGCGCAAGATCGCCAGGGGTCTGCTCAGCCTCGGCATCGAAACCGGCGATCGCGTAGCGCTGTGGGCTCCGAATGTTCCCGAGTGGGTTGTGCTGCAGTTTGCGCTGGCGAAGATCGGAGCGGTACTGGTCACAGTGAACACGAGCCTCCGGGCTGCCGAGATTGAATTCCTCCTCAAGCAATCCGAGAGCGGCACCCTCATAACCGTCGCAGGCTTTCGCGATGTTGATTATGTGGAAACAATCTACGAGGTAGTCCCCGAGCTTCGCGGCTCCGAAGAGGGAGCGCTGCGTTCGCCGAAACTGCCCTTCCTGCACAACGTGATCTACATCGGCGACGAACACCCCGACGGAATGATTCGTTATGATTCGCTGCTCGACCGCTCTGAGAAGATTAGTGGCGCGCAATTGGACTCGCACATAGCAACACAAAGCCTCGACACCGTGATCAACATGCAATACACGTCGGGAACGACCGGGTTCCCGAAGGGCGTGATGCTCACTAATCGCAACATAGTCAACAACGGATACTGGCTTGGAGAAGGGCTCGCGCTGACGCCGCGCGACAAACTTTGCGTGCCGGTTCCATTCTTTCACTGCTTCGGCTGCGTGATTGGGGTGCTGGGCGCCTATACGCATGCTGCTGCGCTCGTGCCGCTCGAGGCCTTCGACCCGCTGCGCGCGCTGCATTACATCGAAAGCGAACGATGCACGACCCTGTTCGGCGTGCCAACAATGTTCATCGCGGAGCTCGAGCAACTGGACTATCACAATCTCGATATGTCGAGTTTGAGGACCGGTATCATGGCCGGCGCGCTGTGCCCTGAGCCGCTGATGCGCAAGGTCATGGAGCGGATGCACCTGACCGAGCTGGCAATCGCGTATGGGCTCACCGAGGCGTCGCCAGGAATCACGTTGACTCCGCGCGACGACAGCGTAGAGCTTCGCACGCAGACCGTCGGCCTCCCGCTGCCCGAAGTGGAAGTCAAGATCGTCGATCCGGCGACCGGCGAAGAGTGCACACCGGGCAGTGCGGGCGAGTTGTGCTGTCGCGGCTACAATGTGATGAAGGGCTATTACAACAACCCAAAGGCAACGGCCGAAGCGATTGACCCCGACGGATGGTTGCACACGGGCGATCAGGCGACGATGGACGCCGATGGTTACGTCAGAATCACTGGCCGCATTAAGGAGTTGATTATTCGCGGCGGCGAGAACATCGCTCCAAAAGAGATCGAAGACCTTCTGCGTGGCCATCCGAAGATTGTTGACGTCTATGTGTACGGAGTCCCGGATGAAAGGTTGGGCGAAGAGATCGCGGCGGCCATCAAGTTGAAGCAGGGCGAGACTGCGACCCCGGACGAGATTCGGGAGTTCTGCGACGGACGCATCGCGCGCTTCAAGATTCCGCGCCTTATTCGCTTCGTCGATTCATTCCCGATGACCGCTTCGGGGAAAGTGCAGAAATTCAAGCTCCGCGAAATGCACATCGCGGAACAAACGGCGAAAGGGTGAGAGGCGAGGAGCCGAAAAAGGGGAACGGGCAAAGGGAAGCTTGCCCTATTCACCTTTCCTCTGTTTGACTTTCCGCTCTGTTTCTCAGTGCCTGATCTTTGCCCACGCGTCTTGAAGCTCGAACCCCGGGCTAGTCTCAGAAGTGTGACAACTTCCGCACGCGGTCTTCATATCGGCGACGCGGCCGTAACCTTTTCCAGGCTTCGCAACGTGATTGCTGCCCGCGCCGTGACATTGCTCGCATTGCACGTTTTGAAGCCGGGCTGTCTCGAGCTCGTCCGTGGCGCTCGCGGGTTTGGAGCCCGTCGCGTGGCAGACCAGGCAGCTCGCTTCGAACTCGAAGGCTCGCGGCGGCAGCGGATCGGTAGCGTGTGCGTGAGCGCTGTTGGCCCACTTCATGTACTGAGCGACGTGACACTGGCTGCAGGCCGCGCTCGTGGCGAAGGTGGGGAATGACTCGGCTCTAGATGAATCGGAGCCGGGCGGTTGAGTCGAGACGCGCATACGGCTGCTGGCCAGCCAGCTCTCCAGAAGTCTCTTTGAGTTGCTTCTCGCTTCACTCTCTGCGCTCGCCGCTGCGTCGACCACTTGCTTCGCCGCGGGATCTTCCGGAACAAGCGTCTCGTCCAGCGCGATGAACCGCTGTTTGGTAGTGAACTTGCCTTGACCGTTTCGATAAAAGCGAAGCTCGCCGAGCATTCTCGTTTCGTACGGCGTAAAGACTATCAGCGTCGGCCCGACGTAGACAGGAGGCGTGAACACGTCTTCGAGCGACGCTGCGTTTCCGTCGATTATTATGTCGATGCCTGGCGCCTCGCTGGCAATGCGTGCGACCTCTTTTTGTGAGCTGACCTTTGCGAGTACGACGACGAGGTCCGCCGTCTTTCTGGCTTCAGGCACTGTGCGCCTGGCCGCCTCTGCAGGGTCAGTGAACTTAAGCCCGCGTGGAGGGTCCGGCGTAGTTTCTGTCAACCCTATGAAAGCCACCCGCACCGGCTTCGCGCCCTTCTGTCTCGAGGGCACTTCGCGGATTATGAAAGGCCGTACTACCTGTAAACCATGCTGCTCGTCGACGGTGTTGGCGGACACGAGCCGCCCGAACAGCGGTTCAGTTTCCGCGCGGCGGGCAAGCTCTTTCTTCGCGAGTAAGTCCGCGAAATAGCGCAGGTCGTGCGATGAGACATTGAACACATCGACAGGGAACTGGCCGTAGGCTTTCAGCACCCAGTCGTTTTTGGTGACTATGTCCGGCCGCAGTCTGCCGTGCGCGCTTCGTTCATCGGCAATGAAATAGCCGGTATCTACCAGCAGCGAAGGTATCTGGCCGAGTCGTTCGCGAAAGAGTTTTAAGTAGCTGACACGCCGTGTCAGTCCCCCGAAACGGGGGGGCTTTCAGCCGCACACGTCGAGAGACCCGCGCGTGTCGCCCGCAAAGTGCACAACGAAAGCCGCTCCGTCGTCGACGCCAACGCGCTGCTCGAACGGCATGTTCATACCGGCGATCTCGAATAGACGCGCCGGTTGGTTTTGAGCGCCGGCGATGGCGTACAGGTGAAGAAAAACGGCAACCGCAGCTACCGAAACAATCACTATGAGCTTTAGCTGTTTCATCATTCTTTGGTCTTGGTTCTGGCTAAGTCGATCTGCAACCTTTTCGTGTAAGCGCTTGAACAATCTAGTTGATGAGGTACCAATCCGCAAGCTTGCGCAAAACGGCCTTTGAAGGAGATTCGAGGTGAGATTTTCAAGTCGCGAGTAGCTCAAAGAATAGTCGGGCTAGGTTGTGGCCCGATGGAATCAACCGAGGCAATAAAACTTGAAACAGCGTCTGCCAGTTCGTTAAGGCCACCTTCAAAGAAATGATCCGCTCCCTGGATGATCTTTAGTTCTTTCGGCTCA
>JBGQGO010000227.1:0-8520 GCA_041497455.1 Blastocatellia bacterium
GCCGCCTTTGATCTTGACGAAGAGCGAGCCTTCGCCTTCGACTCGAGCGAGGTAATCGACTTTGATGGTCCTGGTCTTCATCGGTTACTCTTCATGCGATTCGCTCTCTTTCCGAAAAGGTTCCGCGTACGCGTTGAACGTTCGGTACGCGCGCACCAGACCGTCCTCGCTCACGCCGAGATGCGACCACCAATTGCTCAGCGAAGCCGTATTCGGTGTCTCCATCGGACCGTAGCATCCGTAACAGCCGCGATTGTACGACGGGCACAACGCGCCGCAGCCCGCGTGCGTGACGGGGCCGAGGCAAGGCGTGCCGTGAGCTACCATCACACACACCGTCCCTCGACGTTTGCACTCGACGCAGACACTGTGGGCAGGCGTGTTCGGCTTGCGCCCGTTCAGAAAGGCGCTGATGACTTCTACGAGTTGGTGCTTGTTGATCGGGCAGCCCTGCAACTGAAAGTCGACGAAGACGTGGTCCGCTATCGGCGTCGATTTGTTGAGCGTCTCTATGTATTCGGGCGTAGCGTAGACTATCGAGACGAATTCCTTGACGTCTTTGAAGTTCCTGAGAGCTTGAATGCCCCCCGCCGTTGCGCACGCGCCGATAGTCACTAGATGTTTGGACACCCGCCGAACCTGATGTATGCGCTCGGCGTCGTGAGGCGTGGTTATAGAGCCTTCGACCAGCGAAAGATCGTACGGCCCTTTCACGACCGCGCGCGAAGCTTCGACGAAGTTCGCGATATCGATCGCGCCCGTCAGCGCGAGCAACTCGTCCTCGCAATCAAGCAAGCTCAACTGGCACCCGTCGCACGAGGCGAACTTCCAAACCGCCAGCTTCGGTTTGCGCTTTACCGGCATTTCAGACCTCTCGCTTCCCGAACAGTTCCTTGATCTCGTCATAGCGGAACACCGGCCCGTCTTTGCAGACGAACGCCGGTCCAAACTGACAGTGTCCGCAGAATCCAATCGCGCACTTCATGTTGCGCTCCAGGGATAGGTATGTGCGGTCCATCGGAATGCCGCGCTTCTGGAGCTCCATCACGGTGAACCGCATCATGACCTCGGGTCCGCACAGGAAAGCGAATGCGTTTGACGGATCGAACGGCGCTCGATTTATCAGCGTCGTCACCACGCCGACGCTGCCGCGCCAGCCGCCGATTCCGCGATCGACGGTGACGAAGACATCAAAGTCGAAACGCGAACGCCACTGCTCGAGTTCACGCTTGAACAAAATGTCGTTGGGGCTGCGAGTGCCGTACAGCAAAACGACCTTGCCGTATTTCTGCCTTTGACTCAGGAGCTGATAGACGGCCGGCCGCAGCGGCGCCAGCCCGATTCCGCCCGCGACTATCACAACATCCTTCCCACTCGATTCTTCGATCGGCCAGGGGCTCCCGAACGGACCTCGCACCCCCATCACATCGCCGCGCTTCAGCAAACTCATAGCCTTCGTTACCGTTCCGACGGCGCGTGTCGTGTGCACCAGCGTCTTTGGCTTGGATGGGTCGCCACTGATCGAGATAGGCACTTCGCCGACTCCGAAGACGTAAAGCATGTTGAATTGCCCCGGAGCAAACGCGAGCTCGGGCGACCCGTTCATCGGCTGAAGCGTCAGCGTGAAAGTGTCGTGCGTATCACGGACCACCTGCCTTACTCTGTAAGGCCGCGGCAGCATGGGCTCGACCGGGGCCTCGGCCGGATAAGCGATCAGGTTGTTAAGCGACGACGCCATAGATATCCAAGAGCTGAAATCGGGTTGCATCGAGCCGCTGGCCGAGAATCGACGCGAATCGCTTGAGCAGCTCGTAGCCCAGATCGTGATCTTCTTCGCATTTTGCGCGCAGGCACTTGCCATCAAGAGCGATCGCTCGCGTCATCTCAATCGCGCGCGCGTCGAAGCGCCAGTGGTAAGGCGGAATCAACCACGACCAGCCGAGGATCTCGCCGTCTTCCAGAGTCTGAATCGTCAAGCTTCCGCGGCTGGGAGCGAAGACTTCAAGCGCGACTTTTCCTTCGCGAATAAGATAGAAATGATTGGCTTCTTCACTTTCGTGAAAGACGAACTCACCGGCGTTGAAGCGCACGTTCGACGCACACCCGACCGCCAGTTGAAGATAACGCGGATCCAGCCCCTTGAAGAATGGATGTTCTGCGAGAATGCTTTCAAGCGTCTCCATTGCGTGCTCCTTTTCCCGAGTGCTCGCTGTCTCGTATCGCGCGGGCCTCCTCCGTGATGTCGATGGCTACTGGGCACCACGTTATGCAGCGGCCGCACCCGACACACCCAGAAGTCCCGAATTGGTCGAACCAGGTGGCCAGCTTATGCGTGATCCACTGTCTATACCTTGACGAGGCCGACGAGCGTACGCTGCCTCCGTGGATGTAAGAGAAGTCCATCGTGAAACAGGAATCCCACTTTCGCCATCGCTCGGCGTTCTCGCCCGTGAGGTCGGTCGTGTCTTCGACGGTGGTGCAGAAGCAAGTCGGGCAGACCATCGTGCAGTTGGCGCAGGTCAGACATCGCTTCGCCACATCATCCCAGCGCGAGTTCTCGTAGTTGCGATAAAACAACTCCTTGATGCCTGCGGTGTCGAGCTGACGGCCCATGTGGTCGGCCGTATTGGCGACGATACGATCGGCGGTCACGAGTTCGTGCTCGCTTGCGTTGCGGTGCCGGACGTCGGCCAGGACTTCCGCGCCGAGTTCACTGCCGGCTTCGGCGACGAAATAATGGCGGCCGCCTTCGAGGACTTCGGTCAGCGCGAGGTCAAACCCTTGGCTTGCTTTCGGGCCGGTGTTCATCGACACGCAGAAGCAGGTGGCGCCGGCCTGCCCACAGTTGACGGCCACGATGAACACATCTTCTCGGCGGAGGGCGTAAGAAGGATCGACATACTTGCCTTGAATGAAAACCTTGTCCTGGATCGCGATGGCGTGAAGCTCGCACGAGCGCACGCCGATGAATGCGAGCTTGGGAACCTCGTTGCTGGTTTCTACTATCTCGAAGCCGTTCTCTCCGCGTCGCGCTTGCCACAACCGCAGTTCAGGCACGAGAAGAAACTTCTTCCACGAATGCGGCCCGACGACGTAGCCGAAGAGCGCCTCGTCATCGCGCTTCTTCAAACGATAAGTGCCGGCTTCCTGCTCGTCGGTCCAGCCGATGGGCAGGTCTGATTCGGCGCGTAGCTGATCGTATACGATGGCGCCTTCGCGGACGGCTGGACCGACGACGCGGTAGCCGCGCTCGATTAGCGCATCAAGTAGGAGTTGAAAATCCTGACGCTCGATGGTGGCGCGCTTGTCGATATGCGATGGGGGCAATCAGGCTCCTTCCGCGTCAACGTGCTTCGAGAAAATTATCAGATTGCTGAGCCAAAGAAAATATGACTGGAGTCACCTGGTGAAGTGACGGCCGTCACGACTGCGGCTCCTGGAATCCCACCAACGGCAGTTGGTGGATTGTTCAGGCGCAACCTAATCCCGCTGGGTCAGAAACCACTCAACCAAGGCCGTGGTCGCCTTGCCGCACGTGCCAGCATAAGCCGACGCCTGCCAGAGTTGATCGATCTTCTCTTTTACAAGCACCTCAGGAGAGTGGTTGGCCATCCAGAGCTGCCCATTGTTCATCAACGACAGTGCACAGGATTCGATGCTCATTTTCGGAACGATTCTAAGCAACAGATGCACGTGATCCGGGACAACTGTCATCTGGTCGATGGCAAAGCCCCGCTTTGCGGCGACCTTCAACCAGTATGTTGCCAACGCCTCGCCACTCTTGGAGGTGAAGATCGAGCGTCGATAACGCGTCGCAAGAACCAGGTGATGGTTCAACTCAAAGCTCGCGTGCGCCGCGCGGAGCGGCACGGGCTCCGAGGCGCGGTAGCGGTAAACCGGCGGCTGCAACCGCGATGCGTATCCGTGATGCTCTGCCTGGTGGTCGAGGTACCGCCTGACGGCGTCGATTTGAACACGTCCGACGCTCTGGGCCAGATAGCCGCGCGCCCACACCGGAGGTGAAAGAGCAAACTCCTCACTCAACTCGCGAGACAGGTTGGACTTGATTACTTGGAGCACACTCGAGATCGTGTGCGACGGCTGCAGGCTAATGAGACAACGGAGGTGGTTTGGATACGGCTTCGATCTCAGCAGGTGATACTCGTGAACCCGCAGATTTGGGTTAGCCATCGTGAGAGCGCAGCCGATCGCTCTTTTGACGAGAATAAAGTCAGTCGGCGGTGTGTGCGAAAACAGATGTAGTAGTGAAGCTGATAGGCCCAGTGGAGTTTGGTCAGCGGTTCAAGGTGCATTGGCGGACGATACTCCGTGGGGTTAGTTCAGACAAGCGGCCACTAGAGGATGGACTTGAACGATCCACCAACTGCCGTTGGTGGGATTCTCGGAGGCGTTCGGGCGGTCATTGCTTTGTAGGATGGACTTGAACGATCCACCCACTGCCGTTGGTGGGATTCTTCTGCGTGTCGATGAACACGGGGCCGAAGGCAAGCCATTTCAGCAAAGGCGAGTTGCTACTAACTGCGGCCTGGACTCCCGCAGGTCGAAGTGCATTAGGCCTTTGTGTGTTTCAACTCGAAGCCACGCACGACTACATAGGCCACGAGAGCAAAGAGAAAAAACACAAGGAGCATCCAGGCGGCGCTCTGCAGCGTTCCAATGACGGTCTTGTAGACCTCCAGAATCCAACGGTCCGAGTTGAGCACGATCGGCACGTCCTCTTTGGTTCGTGGGGTGATATATCTCTCAAGATCCCAAACTCGAACGCCGCCTGAAATACCAACCACGTAGATTGCGAAAAGGAGGTAGCGCCTCCACGTCGCTCCGAGTTCCTCGGACACCAGGCGGTCGAGAATCTTCTTTATCGGCCGGCTAAACAGGGATGCCACCAGCGCCGATGTCGCGATGGCGATTAAGAACGTTACCAGCAGCAAGATCAGGAACATTTCAGCTCTCGATTTTGGACAGGGTTGAACGAACTCAGAAGTGAAGAGGTAGCCGACTCGATACGGCGACTGAGCGCCCGCCGATCGATTGAGCACAGATTGGAATCAACGCCAAGTCGCTCAAGCGGGCTTCAGTCCGATTCCGCTATGCAATTAAGAATGGCGGCTATATAGACTTCAGCAACTCGCTTCGGCCCCCTTCACCTCTGAGCTAGAGTCTCGCTGTAGACGTTGAGCCGCGGCCTCTGCCCTCACTCATTGGCGACGTCTCGCGGTTCGCAGCGACTCTTCCATGAATCAAATGCGGTCTGGAGAGCAAGGATATCTCCCAGCCTCCACCGTGCACGGTAGACCTTTTGCGACTGGAAAGTCCGTGACGGCGCGCACACCTGCCCGTGACGGCGGTCACAGCGGGGCATTTGACAGGTCGAACGACTGTCGGCGCAAGCGCCGGGGCAGCCCGCGGCGCCTCCCGCGACTAAACCAAGCCGAGTTGACCTGACTCTGGATCCCGGTCTTTATGGAATTCTTATGAACGTTTTATGCGATCCTTATGCTTACGGGCTTACAGTGTTCTTCGCTGAAGTTGGTGGTTGCTCAGAAGCCGTGAATGCTTTCAGTAGGCCGCGAACTCAATATCAATCAGAAGGCTGTCTCTTGCCGAGCGTGCGCATGGGAGGGTGAGGGAGTCGATCTGTCCACGGGCCTCCTTCCGGTCGTCTCATTAGCTATCTATGTCTATTCCTACCGCTGCCCATCGTGTGGGAGCTTCAACATAACCCGCAAAGCGAAGCTCCTACAGTTTCGATTGCCCTTCGCTGCTTCACACGACAACCAGGAACCAGGCTGCTCCACGTCAGCTCACACAGACCTCGATACGAAGGAAGGTAAAACCAGGCGATGGTAACAGGCGCGATTGGAACTCATGGGAGGGTCAAGGTTGTCGTCGCCACGACAGTGATGCTCTCCTTTATCTCCTTTTGGCGGGCGGCGGCGATCGTCCTCAACGATCTTGGTTCCTCTGCCTATTACGTCGGCGGCATTGCGGAGAAAGCAGTCGGACGCAGCGCGCCCTGGTTCATCCTCGGCGTCATGCTGTTCTCTTATGCCGTTCGAGCTGTTTACGTCGAGTCGTGCGCGATGTTCACGCGAGGAGGCGTCTACCGCGTTGTCAAAGAAGCGATGGGAGGCACGCTGGCGAAGCTCTCGGTTTCGGCGTTGATGTTCGATTACATCCTCACAGGTCCGATCTCCGGTGTTTCGGCCGGGCAATACGTCGTCGGCCTCATCGCGCAAACTTCGACTTATCTTGGTTACTCTTGGAGTCCCTCCCAGTCAACAATCAACATTATCGCGGCGGGAATCGCCGCCCTGATCACGATTTACTTTTGGTGGCGGAACACCAAGGGCATTCACGAATCATCGGACGACGCCATCAGGATAATGTACGTGACGACGGTGATGGTCGTGCTCCTAATCCTTTGGAGCGGGCTGACGATCCTTACACAGCCTGATAAGCATCGCTTGCCGCCGGCCCCAGCGGCGCACAACCTTGAATTCAACAGGGACGCTGTGGGCTGGTTGCCGGACATCGCGCCAGGCGCTCTGCGTCAATTGCCGGCGGAAGCGCCGCCGGCCGATTCTCCGGAGCCCGACCGGGCCGCGCCTGAACCGCGTCTGGCGCTGGCGCCCAATGCCGGAGCGTTGCTTGGTCTAATCGGCATCCTGATAGCCTTCGGCCATTCATTCCTCGCCATGTCGGGAGAGGAATCCCTGGCGCAAGTCAATCGCGAGCTCGAGTATCCAAAACACAAGAACTTGATGCGCGCGGGGGCCGTGATCTTCGTCTATTCGCTTCTGTTCACCTCGCTGGTTTCTTTCTTCGCTTACGCGATCATTCCCGACAACATGAGACCGCAGTATTTCGACAACATGATCAGCGGCATCGCGATGAATCTGGTTGGACCGCTTACGCTAAAGCTCTTCTTTCAGGGGTTCATTGTGATTGTGGGGTTCCTGATGCTCGCAGGCGCGATCAACACTTCGATCATCGGAGCGAACGGCGTGCTGAATCGGGTTTCAGAAGACGGCGTGCTCACCGATTGGTTTCGCGCTCCGCATAAGAAATACGGCACGACGTATCGGATGATCGATCTGATCGTCATCCTGCAACTCGTGGCGATCATCGGTTCGCGCGGCAACACCTACACTCTGGGAGAGGCGTATGCGTTCGGTGTGATCTGGTCATTCGCTTTCAAGGCGTTGGCGATGTTGGTGCTGCGCTTCAAAGACAAGTCGCATCGTGAATGGAAGGTTCCTTTCAATATCAAGCTCGATGGCAATGAGCTTCCATTAGGCCTGGGCGCAATCGCGGCGATACTCTTTTCTATCGCAGGAATAAACCTGATCACGAAAGAAGTGGCGACCGTCAGCGGCGTAGTCTTCACGCTGATCTTCTTCAGCATTTTTGTAGTCTCCGAGCGAATAAACCGGCGGAAGCTTGATCGGTCCAGTGCGTCTCTGGACCAATTCAGACTCGAATATGAGCAGGAAGTGAGCCTCGCGACAGTCCGCACGCGGCCGGGCAATGTGCTTGTGGCGGCGCGTGATTACAACACCCTTTCCCATCTCGACGGCGTCTTGCAACACACCGACACCGAAGAACAGGACATCGTAGTGATGACCGTGAGGCTGATCAGAGGACCCGACTCAGGTGAGCGCGATTTGTATGACGCCAACCTCTTTACTGACTACGAGCAGCGATTATTCACTCGGGTTGTGGCGCTTGCCGAAAAGCACGGAAAGCCCGTCGACCTTGTTGTTGTTCCGGCTCTAAGCGTCCCTGACGCGGTAGCTCAAACGGCGCTGCGGTTAGAATCGGCGGAGATCGTCGCCGGGCTGTCGTCGAAGACCAGCGTGCAGGAGCAGGCGCGCGAGATGGGGCGCGCCTGGGAACGGCTTCCGGAGAAGGTGCGCCGCCAAGTAAGCCTCAGGATAGTGGAGCCAACCGGCCGCGAGCAGTGTTTTTGCCTCGGGGCCCACCCGCCGGATTTCACAGAGGATGACGTGAGTTTGATCCACAAGATCTGGCTTGATGTGAGCAAAGTGCCCGCGCGCCGCAAGGTTCGCCACCGTGACGTTGTCAGAGTGGCGCTCGATCGGCTTGAGCGCGACCTCCGCGGCCAGGGCGATGTAATGCTGGATTTTTATAAGCTCGAGCACGGAGCAGAGCACGACAAGAGTTCACGCATTCCCAAGGCCGACAACGATGGACGCGACGCGGCCAGGCGAGAGTAGTATCGGTCTGACCGGAAGAAAAAAATCAGCCGCAGGCGGAAGGAGAGAATGACCTGCGGCTGAAAATGGCGATTACCCATTAAGCATTATGACAGGAGGGTTCGCCGATGAACTATTTGACTTTTACTTCTATCTGCTTCGGTTTGGCTTCCTCGCGCTTTGGCAAGGTAACAACCAGCAGACCGTCCTTGAACTCCGCGAGGATCTTGTTCGCGTCGATGAAGGTCGGCAGCGTGAAGCTCCTCAGAAACTCCCCATA